>NZ_NWQK01000003.1 GCF_002817655.1 Candidatus Chlamydia corallus | reverse complement strand
CTTGTAGATCTAAAGAAGGTCCCTCATTCAAGGATAGTTTTGTGGTGCTGAGGGAGAAGAATGCCAAGGGTTATAAGGAGGAGGAGGACCACAATCTTGAGCAACTTCAGAATAAGGAGGCGGTTGTTGAGAATCAGGACGATGAGAAGTGTCCCCTTCTCCAATTAACTCTGCAACTTCGCTTTGAGAAAAAAGATGTTCGTAATGAGATAGGCAATCCGTTACAAGTAGGTTTTTTGCCCTTTCATTCGCATGCCAGCAGCTACGAGGTTCAGATATAACTACCTCACTAAGGGAGCTATGAAGAATTGCATTTGTCAGGTGACCCACGCATTCTTCCTGTTTCCGTGCCTTACAAACCATAGCAATCCATAGCCCTAAAAGAGAAACTAACAGAGCACTCCCTCCTGCAGCACAGCACCCTATCATTGCAGCAGTAATTACTGGAGCAGCTCCAGGGACTACAAAAAACAACGCCAATACAATACCAGCTGTTAAAGCTATCAACCCTAAAGAAGCTATTAAGCTAACGACTAAGAACACTATCATTGAAGTTTTATATAATCCAAGTGCTTTCTTAGTCTCTTCTGATGACCGTACGGCTGCGATACCTGCAGCCCGATGGAAGACATTTTGAGGAGGGTTACGCAATACTTCTTCCTTAGTCCTATCTAAAGAGCGCATCATACTTACGACTTCATGAATTTTATAGGCACAATAAACTACAGCGCCTAATGTCGGTCCTAGGATAAGAGCTATAACAAAGAAAAGTAGTGTAGCCCCTAAAATAACCAGCGCCGTGCCCTCACTCCCTTGAGTCTGACCGCGATTATAACGAGAGAAACAGAGAATCAACAATGCAAAGCTATCGAACAAATTACTTAGATTCTCTACAGCTTTAAAACCTGTCAGCGTAAAATCTCCTGGTCTACTAAATAGAAACTCAAGGCCAGGAACCCGTTCGTTAGAGAGACACTCATAAACTATTCGAGAACCCCCTGGAGGAGCTACGTACTTCTGTTCTATCAAATAAAAAATGCGATTGCGCGTAACCGCATTGGCTTGAATAACAAATCCTGGAGGAGGAAAGAACGCCATAAAAATCAATTACTTATTGAAAATGGGTATCCATTTTAAGTATATTTTGTATTTATTAATAGGACTATTGTAGCTCAACGCCTTAAAAATTTCAACTTTTAGGAGAAACCATAAAGGCATATTCAAAAATTATTTTTAATATTTAATAAATCAGTGTTTAGATAAAACGATCTTTAAAAATTACAATTGAGAAAAATTATATTGCCTAACTGTAACCTACCTATTCCTAGAATAAAAAGACAATTTCTGAAGACAATGCCAACCTTAGTTATAAAAGCACCAGAAAAGCACTCGTTAAAAAGGTGGTGGTTATTTGGTTTATAAAGATGGGGAATAAGCTGGCGGAGGACTAAAGCATTGCCAAGGATCTATTAGCAAATAGGGCGGCAGCAGCTCGTCAGAAATAGGGTAACCGATAGATTCAAAGGACACATCGCCTTCTATATCTCTATACTCCTCACGAGTACACTCAACAAGCACTTTTTTACTTCCTGGATTAATAAGAAGAGTAGGGCGCCTCATGAATCGCACTGCTCACCATACAACGGAGTAGTGCGGTGTGCATATGACGAGCGCGCGCTCTCCCCTTTTCCTCTCACAATGTACAGCAGCAATTAAAAAACCTAGAACAGAAAGGAGTATGTCAGTTCCTCCTGCAGCACAACACCCTATTATTGCTGCAGTCATTACAGAAGCAGCCCCAGGACCTAAAAAAATAGAGCAAAAACAATACCAGCTATTAAAGCTGCTAAAGATATCATAAGGATTAAGCTAATGACCAAAAAAACTAAAGTTGATTGTCTAGATAGTTTACAAGCCTTGATTATAGATTGTGAAGCTGCAGCCCCAGTTACAATCCCTGCACGATTTATAAGTGGATCCGGTCTCCTTACCAAATTTATCACCTCAGTATGAATTCTTGATAAAGAAGATACTCTCTTTGTAAGTTGATAAATTTTATATCTAGAATAGCATAAAACGCCTAATGTAGGTCCTAATACAATAGCTAAAACTGTAAAGGGGATAGCTCGAAAAACACCAAATATGACTGCTATACAGCATCGGTTTTAGGAGAACTTTCAAGGAAAAAACAACGACAGCAACCTACTCCAAATATTTTTTCGAAAAAGCTTTGGCAAATCATCCCAAAGCTTCTATTAAAATACGCTTTAAACTGGCGTCCGCTTCCCGTCTCAGATGCTTTTCCCAGCTCATCTATAATAGGAGTAGACGGAAGTACTCCTTCGGATAGGAATACAGAAATCGGAACAATTGTATCGTTATATCGAACAAATTCTTCATTAACTAAAAAAACTAGGCTGTCGCGGACCTGTCTATTAGAAATAATTATTGCTTCATTTGAAGAGAAAAGAGAAATCACGGCAGACATAAACTTTCATCAAAAAAAGCTTAACCGACCACTTTATTTAAGCGTAATCATTTTTGAGGAAAACAATCTTGAGAATAAAGCCAGCAGTTAACTAAAAAGTCTCTCCCACCTTCTTCAGGAGAGTAGTCTTTGGTTTAAAGGTGGCTGACTCCAACGGTAATTGCTAATTGCATAATAGGAGCTTCCATAAAGATTATACCTTTTGATGTTCTATCTTCGAAATCATTAAAATCATCAACGGCCTTTAAAATTAAGGCTCCATGAACAACTGTTCCTAATATTGGAATGATTAACAAGGCACCCATTAAATCGGGTATTGCTCCAGAATAGAGGCATTCAAAATGCTTCTTTAAATCGCTTATATCTCTAGTTCGCGAACAGATCGTAACACATGCCTTAAAAGGAAATGCTATAAGTAAGAATAGAAGTTTTAGAAGAAGCAAAATTGCAAAGGCAACGGCACAAATTACCGAAATTACAGGATAAAGCAAGGCATCTACAAATATACAAACTGATTTCTTAGTCACAGATTGCTTATCAAGCTCCGTTAAAGGCGGGGGGAAAAAAATAATAGAGGCCATTGTTTTCCTTAAAAGGCAACTGCTTGTTTCTACGTCTTTTTTAAAAAGGCTAATTTTAAAGTTTCTTTCTATTAATTGGAATAAAAATAAAGACCTTTAATCTTTTTCTTTATTGATACTACAGATTCATTTTATGTTACTGACTTCTGATTACTATTCCAATCCATCAACTTAAAAAAACGCGACTCCTCCTTTGCCTAATTTTATCAACTCCTATCGGTCCTATCGGCCTCCCCTTATTGAAATGAAAGCTATCTTTTTCTCCTTTTATATCGGTGTTTTACAAAAATATATCAGACTCTTAATTCCTATAGGAGAAACCTTAGAAACGGATGATAATGGAAGTCTATAAAGACTAAAAATTTTATTATAAAAAATTCTAACTTCTTTATTTGCTAAAAACTACTTTCTCTATCAACATAAAAACATCCCTTTCCAAGATAAAAAGGCAATGTTTTTCTTTATGACTACTCTTCAGATGACCATTTTGCAACAGTTACTAAGACTTGCAAAACAGGGGATGCAGAAAATAAATCCCACCCTTCCTTGTTTATATTTCAAGGGAAAAATAACACTATGAATTAGGATTCCTAGTATTGGAACAATTAACAAGCACCCCACCTAATCTGATAGTCCCATATCTTCTCCCTTTAAGCATCCACAAAACTATCCTTGAATGAGGGACCTTCTTTAGATCTACAAGCGGCAAGACATTTCTTACCAATAAATTTTATAGATAAAACCATAAGCTTTATCAGAATCAAGATTGCAAAAGCAATTGCACAAATTACAAAAACTATAGGATAAAGCAAAACCTCTACAAAAGGAATAAAGCCGCCCCTTGACTGAAAAAGCTCCTCCACCTCTTCAGAAGATTAGTCTTTGCCTCAGGACTTGGAGACTCCAGCTGTAACTGCTAATTGCATAATAGGAATTTGCATAAAGACTACACCTTTCGAGGTTTTATCTTCCCAATCATTAAAATCACTAATAGTCTTTAAAAATAAGGCTCCATGAACAACTGTTCCTATTATTGGAATGATTAACAAGGCACCCCTTAAATCAGCCATTTCTCCAGAATAGAGGCATTTAAAATGCTTCTTCAAATCGCTTATATCTCTAGTTCGTGAACAGATCGTAACACATGCCTTAAAGGGAAATGCTATAAGTAAGAATAGAAGCTTTAGAAGAAGCAAAATTGCAAAGGCAACGGCACAAATTACCGAAATTACAGGATAAAGCAAGGCATCTACAAATATACAAGCTGATTTCTTAATTATAGGCTCACAATCAAGATCCCCTGAAGACGGATCAAAAAAAATAGTACAGGCCATTGTCCTCCTTAAAAGATAACTGCTTATTTCTAAGCCTTTTAAAAAAGGCTAATTTTAAAGTTTCTTTCTATTAATTGGAATAAAAATAAAGACCTTTTATCTTCTTCTTTATTGATACTACAGATTCATTTTGTGTTACTGACTTTTGATTACTATTCCAATCCATCAGCTTAAAAAAAACGCTACGCTTCCTTTGTTTAATTTTATCAAGTTATCTTGATAAACCGTTATCGCAAACCAAAGTCATCGTTTTCTCTTAGTTTTTTATATCAGTCTTTTAGAAAAAATATGAGACTCTTAATTCCTATAGGAGAAATCTTAGAAACGGATGATAATCGAAATCTTTAAAGATTAAAAATTTTACTATAAAAAATTCTAACTTCTTTATTTGCTAAAAACTACTTTCTCTATCAACATAAAAACATCCCTTTCCAAGATAAAAAGGCAATGTTTTTCTTTATGACTACTCTTCATATGACCAACTTAGAGCAGTTACTGGGATTTGCAAAACAGGGGCTAAGCAAAAGCATTCCCATCTCTTGAGTTTCCAGGAACAAATAGTGCTATGAATTAAGGTTCCTATTATTGGAATAATTAACAAGCATCCAAAGAAATCTGACTTTATTGGGTCTTTATCTACGCCTTCTCTATGCAAGCCTCCAAAACCATCTTTGAATGAGGGCCCTTCTTTGGATCTACAAGCGGCAACACATTTCAAAACAAGGAATTTTATAGATAAAACTATAAGCTTTACCAGCATCAAAATTGCAAAGGCAACGGCACAAATTACCGAAATTACAGGATAGAGAAGAGCATCCGCAATCAAATAAGCTTTCGGTATACGTGCTCCATTGGAATGGGTTACAAAATATAAAGAACAAGCCATATTATCTCCTCCTAAGAAAAATCAATTGATTATAATATTTTTATTATTAAAAAAAATAAAAAAATGCTTAAAAATAATATTTATTATTGAACTAAATTTTTAATCGCTTCTCTACTATTACAACAAATTAGCAAACCTAAAGAAAGGGATCTTTTTCCCTTTGCCTAATCCTATGAACTTCTCACGCATACCTCCTTGTTTAAACTAAAGGAACTGCTTTTCTTTTAGTTTTCCTATTTTCTGTATTTTACAGTATCTTGAAAAGATATATAGTAACTCTAAGGCAAATTTCGGAACGTAAGATAATAATCCAATTCTTTGAGAATCTAAATGGAATGTCTTTGGAGCACTATGTTGCTTTGAATAAAATAATAAGAAAAGTTTTCCTGTTTTATCCTATGTCTTATTAAAAAAATATTTAGATTCCCTAAGATCTAGGGCAATGAAGACGCCAGTTTAAGGAGCATTTGAAGTGACTAAGGGCTCTGTTTTTATTATTATGGGGCCTCCAGGCTCAGGCAAAGGAACCCAATCTCAATATCTTGCAAACAGAATGGGTTTATCTCATATCAGCACCGGGGATTTATTAAGAGCTATCATTCAAGAAGGAACTCCCACTGGATTAGAAGCTAAAGCACTCCTAGATAAGGGAGCTTTTGTTCCTAGTAATTTTATATGGGAAATACTTAAAGAAAAAATGCAAAGCAAGGCCTGCTCACAAGGATGTATTATTGATGGGTTTCCTAGAACACTAGATCAAGCGCAACTTCTAGGTAACTTTCTTATAGAAACCCATTCTGATTACATAGTTATTTTCCTAGAAATTTCTGAAGATGAAATTCTAAAAAGAATTTATTCAAGATTTCTTTGTCCTTCTTGTTCCCATATCTATAAGAAAAATCAGGGATATACTGAATGTCCAGACTGTCATATACCTTTGATAAGGCGTTCTGACGACACTCCTGAGGTCATTAAGGAAAGACTAAAAAAATATCGTGAACGCACCGCTCCTCTTATTGCCTACTACGACAACCTAGGGAAACTATGTAGAGTTTCTTCTGAAAATAAAGAAGATCTTGTTTTTGAAGACATTCTGAAATGCATTTATAAATAATTTCCTCTTCTTCGAAATGAAAGTTGCAAACTAACTTGAAAGAAAATTTAATTAGAGTTCTATGTCAGAAGAAATTATAAGGCACTACCTATCATTTTCTCCTTCTGCTGATTTCTTTTCTAAAAAAGGAAATATTGAAACTCAGGTCCTTTTTGGAGAGCGCGTCTTGTTCCAAGGAGATACTTGCTACGCCTATTCTCAATTGTTCCAAAATCAACTGTCATGGAAACCATATCCAGGTCATCGTTTTTGTTCTACTCTGATCCCCTGCAATCCTGAGTTTCGTATTAATCCAAATGTTTCTGTTACTTCTCTGAACGCATGTTTAGATCCCTGGGGAATCCCTCTTCCTTTTGGTACTTTGCTAAACGTTAATTCTCAAAATATAGTCGTTTTTCCTAAGAATATTCTCAATTGTATTCACGCTATTTGGGACTCTAGGACACCTCGGTGCGATCCCAAACACCTACGTCGTCTAAATGATAACGTATCTGTGGAACTTTTACTTAAAGACGCGGACCTCTTTCTTAACTCGCCCTATGTATGGGGAGGCCGTTCTATACACCAAAGTCTGAAAAATTCAGGTGTAGATTGTTCAGGATTTATCAATATCCTTTACCAGGCACAGGGGTATAATATTCCTAGAAATTCTATTGATCAATATGCTGACTGCAATTTGGTTAGTAGATTTGAAGATCTTCCTTCCGGAGGCTTAGTATTTCTTCACCCTAAAGGAGAGGAGCGTATTTCTCATGTTATGTTAAAACAAAATTTCTCTACGCTAATCCATGCTTCTCGTGGAGCAAAAAAAGTTGAATATTTTGTTTTAGAAAAAGACGGAAAATTTTTAGAGTCTACCTATTTATTTTTTAAAAATAACCAAAAGGGGCGAGCGTTCTTTGGGATTCCCAAAAAAAGAAAAGCCTTCCTTTAATAAGGAAGGCTTTAAATGACTAGAAAAAATATTCAACATTTTAACGCTTAGAAAATTGGAAGCTCTTACGAGCTTTTTTGTGTCCATACTTTTTACGCTCTTTCTTTCTAGGATCTCTAGTAAGAAAACCACAACTTTTCAGGTCTTGTCTGTTCTCCTCATTTTCTTTTAAGAGGGCGCGCGCAAGTCCTAATCTTGTAGCAATTACCTGACCCTGAATTCCTCCGCCGCTAACGCGAATAATTAGATCGTATTGATTTTGATCTTCTATAATCTTTTTCAAAGGAGAAAGAATCGTAACTCTTTGGATTTCCAAAGGAAAATAATCTTCAAAAGACTTACCGTTTACATCAATTTTACCACTTCCAGGTCGCAAACGAACGCTAGAAACTGCTTGTTTTCTTCTACCTGTAGCTACAGATTCTTGTATTGTACTTTTTGCCACAACTTATCCTAAACTAAATATCTAACAAAATTGGCTTTTGAGATTCAAAAGTTTCGTATGAATCCCCTTTTACGATCCTTAAGGACTTCAATTGTTTCTTTCCTAAGCGAGTTCTGGGCATCATTCCCTTGATCGCATGCTCAATAATATAAGTAGGTTTTCTCGCCATCATATTTTCAAAAGGAGTTTCTCGCATTCCAGAGATATATCCCGTGTAGTAGCGATAGATCTTTTGGGCTTTTTTAGCTCCAGTTAGGCGAACCTTTTCTGCATTAATAACAATAACACCATCTCCCATAGCCAAATGAGGAGTATAGGTGACTTTATGCTTCCCTCTTAAAATTTTTGCCACTTCTGAAGAAAGCCTTCCTAAGGTTTTTCCAGCAGCATCAACAACATACCACGATTTCACAGTCTCAATAGGTTTTACTATAGTTGTTTTTGTGTCTTTTCTTTTTTCCATAATAATGTAACTGTCTTACTAGAGGGAGTGATTATAAGTCTGTCCAATTTTTTTTCCAAATAAAAACAGTCGAAAATAACAAGACTCTTGATTTAAAAATATTTCCATAAATTTCCTTTCATACAATTAGCAATTTTTTCTTAACCACCCTGTTATAAAAGCGTTCAGATCCCACCTAAAGCTAGATCGCGAGAATATTTGTTTGTACCCTGAAATCAGAGGGGGATCCCTTAGGAGAGGTTAGGAAAAAATAGCTTGCCATTGGACAACACTCCTTCCCTTGAGCACCTAGAAGCAAGTTGCTTATTGTGTGTCACAATTAGAATTCCACATAACGCAGATGCTTGTTCTAAAAGAAGGTTATGAATCTGTTTTGAAGTTTCTTCATCGAGGTTCCCAGAAGGTTCGTCCGCTAAGAGGATAGCAGGTTGATTGATTAATGCTCTAGCGATAGCAACTCGCTGTTTTTCACCTCCAGATAGTTTAGAACAGCGAACCCATATTTTATCTTTAAGATCCACTAAATCTAATAATTCTAGAGCTCTTTTATAGACAAGAGACCCTTTAGATATATTTTTACGAGCAATCAGTGCGGGCATTAAAACGTTTTTTAATACTGTATCGTCTTCTAATAAATAAAAGTTTTGAAAAATAAAGCCGATATGCTGATTTCTAAAATTTGCGAGATCTTGATTCCCTAGATCTTTATCAAAAAAGCGTAGACGACCAGAAGAAGGAACATCTAGAGTTCCTAAGAGATGCAGTAACGTAGTTTTGCCATTGCCTGAAGCCCCTGTAATCGATACAGTTTCTCCTGAATATAGTGATAACGATACGTCGGTCAAAATAGAAATACTTTGATTCTGTTTCTGGATAGTTTTAGAGAGGTTTTTAGCTTCTATAAGTAGAGGCATGGCTAATCTGCTTTTAAAATTTCTGAGACATGCATTTTTGCGACTTTTCTTGCGGGCAGTGCTCCTGAAACTGCCGCTAAAAGTAGAGTCCCCAGCCCTAGAAAATAGATAGCCTGAGGGTGAACGCTATTAGGAAGATTCTGGCCGAAAAAAACGGTATTAAATGTTTCTCTTCCCTGTAAATAATTCAGGGCTTTTACAATGAGTTGTAAATTTTTTAAGGTAATTATCGCGAATACCGTCCCTATGGCAACTCCACAAGCTCCTGAAAATGCTCCACAGCAAGCAAAGATTATCTTTAAGCTTCGCGATGACGTCCCCATAGCTTTAAGAACACCTATTTCTTTTTTCTTATTATTTACAAGTAGCATTGACATAGTCACAACGTTAGAGCAAGCAACAATAAGAATCAGGATAGAGACAAAAAGAAAAAGAACCTGATCGCTTTGAAGTTGATCTAGAATAGGTTGAAAATACTCATAATCATATAGGGAAGAGATCTCCCAATAGTCATTAATTTCTAAAAAAGTTAGGATTTTTTTTATTTGATTTTTTACAAAGGAGATTCGTTTGGTATTAGGGAAAAAGACATGAAAGCCGTTAGTCATCCCTAAGCCCTCGGATTGGGAACAAATAGATCTCGCAAGATCTGGATCTACGAATATAGTTCTTCCCCCCAGCGGAGAAAGCCCTGGGTTATAAAATCCAATTACATGGACTGTATATTGAGTTTCTTTTTGGGTCTCTATCGAGTAGGAGCTAAAGATTCCTGTGTCTCCCACTTTATAACCGGATTCTTTATAAGTACTGGGGAGTATGATAGAAGCTCCGCGGTGCAGCTCTTCTAAACGATGAAAATCTTTTTTCCACCCAAAGGAACTCCTGTTAAATGGATTCAATTCAACGGAAGTATAATCCGTCTCATCATAGGGCAAAACTTTATCTTCATAAGAAAACTTAGAAGGGTAACTCAAAAAATGAGTAAGATTTCTAGACTGAGGTTTTTGTAATTTTAGAGAAGTTTTAATATCAAGGTAACCTACCCCTTCTTCAAATTCGATAATTTCTCCATTCTCGGATTGAAGGTAGGGTCCTAAAGATTCTATAATCATCTTTACAGGATCTTTTTGCCGACCTGTTAGATCGCAGTCTTTTGCTGGAAATATTTCTGGAAGGAGGTAGTCTGATTGAGGGTTATAAGGATCCACTTGTGGAGAGCTGATTTTTTCGCCTAGAGTTTTTGTAGTATAATTAGAAAGCTCAGAGTGTTTGTCTATTTGATAGTAATAGGAAGAATAGTATCCGTCCGAAGGAAGAATAGTAACTGGCGAATGAAGCTGGGAAAGATCCTCTATCCATCTTTGTTCTAAACCATGAACTACCGAGATGAAGACTATGGAAAGCCAGACAACAAGAGAAATAATACCCACAGAAAAGAGGGAGACTATAGCAGAAGATAGTCTTCCCTTTCTCGGAATCAAATATTTTAGAGCTATTGAAAATTCTAATTTCATGACTTCTAATTAAGAATGAGATTTTAGAAGCCAGTGGTTAAGCAATAAAGAAATCCTTTTACTTAGCTTCTTTGAAGATTACGTGCTTACGCAGTTTTCTATCATATTTTTTGAGTTCTAGTCGACCTGTTGTTTTTCTTTTGTTTTTTACAGTCCAGTACATATCAGAACTTTCCGAGCTTTTTAATTTAATAATCTCGCGATTCTTGCTTGCCATGGATGAGTCCTTTTAAGAAAATAGTAAATCGCTTACTATGCTATATTTCTTTTCAAAAAGAATCAAGAACTCTCCTGATCATTATTAGAGAACTTAGGATGGCAACAAAAAGTTTAGGATCTTTCAATTCAGTTCTTTCTAAAAATAAAATTCATTTTATTAGTTTAGGATGCTCCCGAAACCTTGTAGATAGCGAAGTTATGCTTGGAATTCTTCTTAAAGCAGGTTACGAGTCTACTAATCAAATAGAAGATGCTGACTACTTAATTTTAAATACATGTGCATTTTTAAAAAGCGCTAGAGATGAGGGTAAGGATTATCTTGACCATCTAATCAGTGTAAAAAAAAAGAGTGCTAAAATTATTTTAACTGGGTGCATGACTTCCAAGCACAAAGACGAGCTTGAACCTTGGAGGCCACACATCCATTACCTACTAGGTTCTGGAGACATTCAGCATATTCTCTCTGCTATTGAGTCTCGTGAGTCTGGAGAAAAAATCTCCGCAAAGAGTTACATTGAAATGGGAGAAGTTCCGAGGCAGCTTTCTACCCCAAAGCACTATGCCTATTTAAAGATTGCTGAGGGCTGCAGAAAGCACTGTGCTTTTTGTATTATTCCTTCTATTAAAGGAAAGCTTCGCAGCAAACCCGTTGATCAAATTCTTAAGGAATTTCGCACCCTTTTAAAGAGTGGTGTTAAAGAAATTTTACTAATAGCTCAAGATCTAGGAGATTACGGAAAAGATATTTCTACAGACCGAAGTTCGCAACTAGAATCACTATTATATAAATTAATGAAAGAGCCTGGAGATTATTGGCTACGAATGTTGTATTTATATCCTGATGAAGTCAGTGACGGCATTATAGATCTTATGAAATCGGATTCCAGACTTCTTCCCTATGTAGACATTCCCTTGCAACACATTAATAACCGTATTTTAAAGCAAATGCGAAGGAATACGTCTAGAGAGCAAATCATAGAATTCCTAGGAAAATTACGCTCGAAGATTCCTACAGTCTACATCCGTTCTTCAATTATTGTCGGATTTCCTAGTGAAACTGCAAAAGAATTCCAAGAGTTAGCTGATTTTATTGGTGAGGGTTGGATTGATAATCTCGGAATTTTCCTCTACTCTCAAGAACCAGGCACTCCTGCAGCACAACTACCTCACCAGATACCAGAAAAAGTTAAAGCATCAAGGTTAAAAATTCTCTCTGAAATTCAAAAACACAATGTGGATAAACATAATCGACAGCTCGTTGGGAGAAAAGTAGAGGCCGTTATTGATAACTATCATCCAGAGACCAATCTTTTACTTACGGCAAGGTTCTACGGACAAGCTCCAGAAGTCGATCCTTGCATTATTGTAAATGAAGCAAAGCTTGTTTCCCATTTCGGGGAAAGGTGCTTTATAGAAATCACTGGAACTGCTGGCTATGACCTTGTAGGGCGCGTTATAAAAAAATCTCAGAACCAAGCTTTGCTAAAAATTAGCAAAGCTTAGAGTCCCGTCGTCAACTAACATAAGGCAAAACTGTTACATTCCAAGAAAAACTTTGCACTCTAAAGCTGCTATTACTTCGATTTTCTAAAGTAAAATATCCACTTTCTTGAGCATAATACGTAGAGCAAAGCCATTGCATCGGACGAACACGATAATAACTTGTTCCAGCACAAGTAGAGACCGCTAGTGGTACTGTACGCCATCCTTCGTGTGCAACCAAAAAAACTTGTCCTCCAATACCATTATCAAGCCAACCGCCATGTTTTGTCATAAAAACGGATATACGCAAGAGTCTAGGAGTCTGACGATCTACAATAAATTCTAATTTCGATTTATCAGTACTGTTGATACGAACAACTGAATTAACTATTGAGTTTTCTGTTGATTGCTGATCATACTTATCCCAAAATACATTTGTTCGACGAGGGAACAGTCCCTTGTTACCACCTTCCTGCCCTCCTGAGGTTGCACTTCGAGACAACACCATGACAGTAGTGAGTTTATAATACCCATAAGGAACATATTGTTGGGGTTGCTGGTTATTAATATTCGAAAAGTCATTTCGCTCCCCTCCCGACTGATTGCGATAGGAAAGGGGCGTGTTCGATAAGTTCACTCGACCATTGAAAACCATAGCACTAGAGGTTTTTGGAGTAATACTAATGTTTTGTCCGACTGAAAGATCGTCCTGACATATCAGACCTCCGTCTTTAACAGTAAGGTTTCCTAAAACCCCAGTATTTTCAGTAACAATGTTCTGACCAACAGTAAGTGCTGTTTTCTTTTGGTCTTCAGTTAAATTGATAAATTGAATGTTAAAACGAACAAAAGTAGGAATTGATATTTTTATTTTCGGTTTTGGAGGTGTAGGATTTGCCATACTAGTCTACCTCAGAAAAATTAAAACTAAACGGGAACCAAATCACGCATGTAGATAGAGACATTATATTAATCCAATCATAGCTCGTGATATCTATCCAAGGATAGCTATGAGGAGGACTAGGAATAATTTCTGTTACAGCAAAAGTCGCAGTTAGAGCAACACTAACATAATCACCGCCTGAAGTCCCTCTAGTATCTGAAGTACAAAGCAGTACTTTGTTACTTCCTGAAATAAAATTAAGAAATAGGCCTGCAGTATTCGGTCCACCATGATATCCACTCCAACGTGTAAGCTGGATTGTAACTTGATAAATGCCTTCCTTTTTGAACTTAATTATAGGATTTATATCCACACAGAGGCTAGCATTAGGGGTCGAATTAAAAGCCATATCTTTACCAGTAGCCCAAGCATTGGTTTCAATGGACTGGCCTTGGTTAACTTGATACCCGTTTGCGTAATAGATATACATATTTGTAGCTTCACATCCAGTTTTCTTATAATAATTAAACGTTAAAGCATCTCTTGGAGACTCAGGATCCCTAATATTATTACACCTAGGAGTAGCTGATGAACTCGTTTGAGAATAAATATTCATACCTTTAGAGAGAGTTGTAGCATTAAATTGAGAGCTTTCTGCTAATAGATTACCTCCTACAATAAATTCAGATGGAGAAGTTATTGTGTCCGATACTTTAAGATCGCGAGTAATTAAAGTATTTTCTATCGTAGCGTTTCCTTCCACACTAAGAGTTCCTTGATCCATAAATAAATTTTGATCTTTCACTCCTGAATTTTCATTTGGATTTAGAAGAGGGGTACTAGATTCAACTATTGTTTCTTTTTGTTTTAGTTTGTTCATATTTATCACTTGTTCCCTGGATAATAAATAAGTGTAAAAGAATAATTCCCTATTCCAGCGTTATAATCACGATTGGCAATATAGAAAATACTAGTTCTAGAATTACCAGTGGGATTGTTAGGATTAGAAGCTATATCCCAAGAATGTCTATATATTGAGGTTCCTAGAGTACCCACTGTTGAGTACCCTCCTCCACTGTAAATCGTGCTTTCACAATAAATCTTTTTTAAACCATCATATATATAAAGCGCGCCTCCCCAGCCATTATTCCATCCCCAACGCTTGCCAATAGTAAAGGAAAGTATATACGTTCCTTCTACAAGAAGCTGTATCGCATTATTACCTCCTACAGTTAATTTGCCAGTACTTTGCCGCCATCCTACAAAACGAAAAACTTCACCCACGTTACGTGACTGGTATAGGGTATAGTTCGAACCAGTCAGCGGCAAGTAGTCTTCTCCGGGTTTGGATATCAAACTTCCGATAAGCGGCTTGGAACAGAAAAAATATTCGGGAGAGCGAATATAATTCGCAGGCACTGGATCACAATCTGATCTCGGCAAAGCGACATTGCTAAGACGATTATTTTTAAAATCTATAGATACTTGAGAAGCAGAACCTTGTGCATTTAAATTGTAGGTAGCGGCTGAAGTCAATCCAGTTGCTGAAACCTGATCTTTAAATGTGGCATTCCCTTTAACAGAAAATGTAGCAGTCGATGAGATTCCCTGAGCCTGCGTATCAAAGGTATCCACATTAGCTGCTAACAAATCACCATCTATAGTTGAATCTAATTTAAAATAACACTCATTATCATTAATATTGTTTTTCATAATCACTTTTAATAAAGTTCTATTTTAATTAAAAAAAGCAAATTAAAAGTATTAGGTCAATTATTAAATCAAACAAAAATTTAAAATAATAGATTTTAGAAAATCTGAAATTTCCACAAGAGATCCCTAAAAGAAATTGTGGGATGAATACATGCGAAGACTGGTGGTATTAGTTAATTTAGACAAAAAACTCTAAGCCTATTACACAAAATAACTGCTTGTAAAGTTTATCGAATAAATGCTTGAAGACCAAAACATATTAAGAAAAAGAAGTGGGGGTGGCTGGATTTGAACCAACGTATCCGTAAGGAGTCGGATTTACAGTCCGATGCAATTGACCGCTATGCGACACCCCCAAAAATGCTGGAGAAAGGACTTGAACCCTCAACCGTTCGATTACAAATCGAATGCTCTGCCAATTGAGCTACTCCAGCAAAAATAGAAATAGGATTATCTCAAAAAGAAAGTTTTATTCTCAATGAGAAAGTGTCTTAACTGGAATTAATCTTCCTTAACTGGAGGTTTTTGAGCATTTTCAGATATGCGAAAATCTTCTTGTGTAGGAATAAAATCCTCGGCAACAAAATTAGGATCTTGATTCAAAGGAGTTGTAGTATCCATAGGTAGAGTTAGATTCTCTCCAGTATCCAGTAGTTCAAAATTATGCTGCTGAAGTTTTTCGGCAACCAGTTTCTCTTCTTTTGCTTGAGCTTTCTTAAGAGCCTTTTTACTAGTGATTTCTTTATTCTTAGTAATCTCATGAAACTTACCAACAGCAGATTTCTGTTCTGAAGTTAAAGATTGAGATAAACGTTGGAATAACTTAGTGCAATTCTCCCCAGCTTTTCCCTGACCCGATGAAGAGAAAACTTCAGCAGAAAATTTAAATTTTCCTTCAGTTGTATATCGCGCCGTTTGTTCCTCTTTTTTTAAACAACATTGCTTGTACTTTTTATTAGAGCCGCAGGGGCATAAATCATTTCTATTAATCTTTTTTGACACGTGATCCTCTTTCACACAAGGTCTTTTAGAAAAGTCTAAATAAGCTCAAAATAAAATCCAAAGTCAAATGCAAGAACCTGTTACTTTTTCTTTAACTGCGGTACCCGCCTCTTTAATAAAAAAGAAGAAGGCCTTAAAGACTTAATCTATAATTAAAGACATGGACTCTATGCTACCCTTTTCATCTGAACTATAAGTTTCTGGATTTTTAAAAGCGATTTCTTGAGAATAATGCTACTTTAAACATTTATTCATTGTTTTCATGTCCACCTTACTTTTAAATCCTCCGTGGATGAAAGCGGGAAAACGTATAGAAAGCTTAGTCCGAAAAGCACTATATATTCATACAATGTTAGAAAATCATCGTAAAATTGTAGTTGCTTTAAGTGGTGGAAAGGATAGTCTTACCCTTCTTTTAATGCTAAAAGCAATTTCTGGACGGGGATTTCCCATTCTAGATCTCCATGCTGTCAATATTGGAGGAAAATACTCGTGTGGAGCAGAAGTTAGCAAATCTTATTTAACTCATATCTGTGATAAACTTTGCGTTCCGTTTACAACAATTGCCTCCCCTTATGAATCTGAAACCCCAGAATGTTATCCGTGCTCTCAAGCAAGGAGACGTTTACTTTTTCAAGCAGCTAAAGAAATAGGAGCTTCCGCTATCGCTTTTGGTCATCACCGAGATGATGTCGTCCAAACCGCCTTACTAAATCTTCTACATAAAGCAGAGTTTGCTGGAATGCTTCCTGTTTTAGATATGATTCACTTCGGAGTTACGATCTTACGTCCTCTAATTTTCACCCCAGAGTTCTGGATTCGGAAGTTCGCTAAAGAAAACGGTTTTGCAAGGGTAACCTGCCGTTGTCCTGTTGTTTCATTAAGAAGTAAGGCTGAACAAAGTTTGAAGTTATTAGAGGAAGTATTCCCTTTAGCACGTCATAATATCGCTTTGGCTATCCAAGAACATGGGTCATCAAAATCAAAAAAAAATTGATATATGCTTTGTTATTAATTAGTTTTAATATAAATAAATAAATAAATAAAAATTTATTAGGTTTTTATGAATAAAAGATTAAAAATAATTCTAACCAACGATGACGGAATTGCAGCTAAAGGAATGAGTTACCTAGTATCTGCTCTATTAGAAGCGAACTTAGGTGATATTTATATCGTTGCCCCCCAAACCGAACAGTCTGGGAAAAGCATGTCGATCTCTCTTAATGAGGTCATCTGCGCTTCCCCATACTCATATCCCCAACCTATTCAAGAGGCATGGGCTGTAGGAGGCTCTCCTACAGATTGTGTTAGACTAGCCCTGAGAGCCCTTTTTCAATCGATTTCTCCTGATCTAGTTATCTCAGGAATTAACTCTGGGAACAACATATGCAAGAATGCTTGGTACTCAGGAACCGTAGGCGCTACAAAACAATCCTTAGTAGACGGTGTCCCTTCAATCGCACTTTCTCAGGATGACCATATTTCTTTCTTCCAACAAGAGAAAGCTCCTGAAATCTTAAAAACATTGATTACTTATCTCCTGTCTCACCCCTTCTCTTGTTTAACTGGTTTGAATGTCAACTTCCCTGTAAGTCCAAAGGGCTCGTCTTGGGAAGGAATGCGACTGGTTCTACCAGGAGATGAATTTTTCTATGAGGAACCTCAATATCTAGGCTCTGTAAATAAGAATAGATACTATATTGAAAAGGTTTGTGGATTACAGCTTTGTGAAAGGCCATCAACAGAACTCGCCTGCTTATTAGAAAATTGCATCAGTGTTGCTCCAGTACTCTCACAAAATTTTCCCCTAGGCTTAATGACTAAAGAAGAATTCGAACAGACCCAAGAAAATTTCAATACAATGCTTTCAAACTTTCAGGTTACCACTAAAATATTCTAAAGGACTTCCTAGTCACCTATATAAGAGATCTTTTTTACAAAAGATCTCTTGTTTAATCCAAATTTTGTTATTTAAATTGAACGAAAAATGATTGTGATTAAACTATTTCTTCTGGTAAATTTACGCTCCTATCTTACTGGATGCGTAGCTCAGCGGTTAGAGCACCTGTCTTACACACAGGGGGTCATAGGTTCAAATCCTGTCGTGTCCATTTGCGGGAGTAGTTCAATTGGTTAGAGCACCGCCCTGTCAAGGCGGAAGTTGCGGGTTCGAGCCCCGTCTCTCGCGAAATATGCTTTCAGAGGTTTCAGGATGTCTCACGGTCCTCGTCCATCAAAATTCAGTTTTCCTCTGTATTTTTCCAAAACATTAAGTTGGTTCATTTTGGGAGGCTTTCTTGCTGCTTGCGGAGTTCAGATGGTGTTAGTGCCTAATGAACTTATCGATGGTGGTATTGTTGGTCTTTCGATTATAGCCTCTCACTTTTTAGGTCATAAAGCACTGCCTTTTTGTTTGGTTCTCTTCAACCTTCCTTTTGTATTCCTAGCATTTAAACAAATTGGGAAATACTTTGTGATTCAAATGCTGACAGCCGTGATCATTTTTTCGTGTTCTTTATGGCTTATTGACCAACTCCCCTTTTGGTTAGGCGTCAGCCCTTTTATTTTTAAAGGATCGGAGATGGAAACCGTCGTTTTAGGCGGAGCAATTATTGGTGTGGGTTGTGGATTGATTATCCGTCATGGAGGATCTACAGATGGGACCGAGATTCTAGGAATCATCATCAATAAAAAGAAAGGCTATACCGTTGGCCAGGTAATTTTATTTGTAAACTTCTTTATTTTTGCTTTATCTGGTGTTGTCTATAAAAATTGGCATACGGCTTTTGTTTCATTTCTAACCTACGGAATTGCAACAAAAGTTATGGACATGGTTATTTTAGGCCTTGAAGATACAAAATCTGTAACTATCATTACCTCCTCTCCAAGAAAACTAGGGCATATTCTCATGGAAACATTGGGCATTGGCTTAACTTATATCCATGCCGAAGGAGGATATTCTGGAGAGCCGAGAAATCTTCTTTATGTTGTTGTCGAACGTCTTCAGCTTTCACAATTAAAAGAAATTGTGCATAGGGAAGATCCCTCAGCGTTTATAGCTATTGAGAACCTCCACGAGGTAATCAATGGTAGGCGGACCTAACCCCTCTTAGAATCAATGTGGAGTTGTCCACTGTTTAGTTAAGTGACTTGAAATATTTAGATGGGCAAGAATTTTTCCTACCAAAGCATTTTCAAGATCTTCGATAGATTGAGGCTTAAAATACCACATAGGCATTGGCGGAAAAATCGTTGCCCCGTTCTTGCTTAATTTCAATAGATTTTCTAAATGAATAGTATGCAAAGGGGTCTCTCTAGGGACAAGAATCAAGGGCCGTCTTTCTTTAAGAGCAACGTCAGCAACACGTCGCATTAGATTATCTGCTAAACCTATTGAAATAGCTGCAACCGTAGTCATACTACAAGGAATAATGATCGTAGCTTCTATAGGACAAGAGCCTGAAGCTAAAGAGCTCTCTATAGCTTGAATACTATGAGTATGAATATACTTTAAACTTTGTTCTGAAAATAGCGCATCGAAAGATTGACATCCTAACTCATAAAATAACGTCTTTCTTCCTGAAGGAGAAATAATTACTTCAACTTGGTGTTTTGCGTTAGCCAGTTCTTGAATAAGCCTAACAGCAAGTATTGCCCCAGAGGCTCCGGAAATCCCTACAATATAACGCTTCATAAACTCAAAATCCAAAACAAAGTCATACTTACCAGAAAAGATAAAGCAATGGCGATATTTGCCAAAAAGAATTTGCTGTCCTTTCCTTGGTCTGTTTTCCCAGATTTAGAATATATTCTAACCACCTTAAGAATCACAATTAAAGGAATGATAGTTGTGAAATAGAACCTTTTCCCTAAAGAACCAACAAAACCTGAAGAAATATAAGCAAAATAACTCATCCATAAATTCACTCTTGCAATCTTAGTTGCTTTCTTTTCACCGTAACATGCAGGAATACTGAATACTCCTTCTTTCCTATCAAATTCAATATCTTGAATTGCATATATGATATCGTTTGCAGCTATCACCATACCCACACTTCCTCCCCATAAAAGAGCAACCAAGCATAAAGGCATAGAAAGACCCGATACGGCGAAAGCAAAAAAAATCATAAGAATGGCTAGAGTATACACTAATCCTAATCCCCAATGGCACAGAAAAGTCACTCTCTTCATATAAGGATAGATAATCATGACAATAAGTGAAGCAATCCCCAAACTAAAAATATGTAGAGTCCTACAGAACAGAAGAAAAAGAAAACTACAAAATAGAGAAAGTGTCCAAGCAAAATTTAAAGATACAAGATTCGCAGGGAGTACTCTTTTTGATGTTCTTGTATTTTTTTTATCAATGAACCGATCGATACACTGATTCACTACAATTCCCGTAGTCCTTGCAAAAACAAAGGCGGCGGCTCCAAAAATTAAGATCTTTAGACCCTCTTTAAGGGATAGATTTTGCGAGATCTCGTTTATAGAAAGAGTAAATATTGTCGATGCTGATAAAAAAAGTATGGCAAATATCGAATACTTAAAATTAACTAAATTTAAAAAATGATTTAATTTCACAATTATTATCTTCTATATAATTATTATTTTATTTATAAAAAAGTTATACTCCTCTCTACTCATTCGGGGTTTATCTCCCGATCTTTTTAGAACCCCCACATTTTTGTGGGGGTTCGTCTTTTTATCTCTCTAATTTTTACATTTAAGGCATTACAGTGCGCTATATTTTTCTTCACTGCAAAGGTTTCGTGTATCGGTCTTGTAGTGCGATATTTATCGCGGACTATAGATGATTCCTTCACTACACATCACCCTCTAGCACTAAGCCAACTAACTGATTTTAAATCATTTTGGAAATAAAAATCCCTTTGCATTGTATTGCCATTTAAACAAAAATAATGACAAAAAATGCTAGGGAAAAAGACCTTTTGAAAAAACTTCGGAGAGCAAGCTTTTTCTATCATTACAGATTTTGAAGAAAAAATTGCGTTATTGGATTCGCAGAATCTCATCAAGGCCCTTAAAATTTAACTATATATCAAGAAATAAAATTAGAAATTATATTTGATACAAATATTAAGCTTGATTTAATTAAATTTTCTAATAAAATTGTTAGACTTCAAAATAAAATGAGTAAGTAATGCCGTTAAATCAAATTAATAGTCAGCGCAACCAATCGGAACAAATAGCCTCCACTACTTCCCGAGGTCCTAAAATCAACCCAGATCGAAAAATATTTGCTGGGATTGTCACTCAACTTGTTATGGCAACCTTGATGATTTTAGCTGGAATTATTGTATTATTTACTATCGTCTCTGGTGGACTAAGCGTTCCTTTATGTGGAATTATAGGAACCTTTGCAGTAACCTTAGGAATAATTATCTTTATGATAGGTCTAACTATCCTAGTTAGAAAATCACTAGGAATAGAACAGAAAGACGAATACTCTAACTTTTCCAAAATTAATAATCCAACCACCCAGACAAGCTCACCAATCTCAAAGTTTTGTGTTACTTGCTCCACTATAAGTATTGTTTTAGGGGTTTCTCTTCTTGTCGGTGCTGCCGTCTCAGCATTTTTCTTTACGGGATATCTACAGTTAGCTTTATGTGCGGGACTCGTTTGTCTTGGAACAGCTTTCTTTGTTTCAGGAATAGCAGGGATGTTTCCTCGTAGCTTAGCAACTCAAAAAAGCTCCGCATCAGATGATGATTCCCAATCAGATCTTCTTATTGGGATAGGCGAGGAACGAAAGACAGCTAGCGACCAAAGATTCTATAACATGGCTTTAGTAAGAGCAGAGGACGGAACGCCAATATCAATCCGCTTAACACCACATACTGATACCACATAGAGAATCGAGTCCTGATAGCAATCGAGTTAACAAAACATAATTAAAAGATCGTATTTCTTTTAGGAATAAGAAATAGTTTTTAAATACTTATAAGTAGGAAAACTCTTACAAATTATTATTATAAACAATCCAATTTATAGAAACTGTGCATTCTTACATTATATCCAAAACAATCTTGCTCTCATTAAGAATCCTCTTAGCAACTGAATAAAATTTAAAAATATGCAATAACTTTATTTAAAAAATATTTAATTTAATTTTAATTGATTTTTTTAATAAAATAATGTGCATTTAAAACAAAACGAGTGTAAATAATGTCGTTAAATAAAATTAATGCCCTAATCAACCAATCAGAGCCAACCATTCACCTTAATTCTTGGGACCCTAAATATATTAACCAAGATCGAAAGGTTTTTGCTTATGTCGTTACCCAAATTGTTGTAGCAACTCTGATGATCCTAGCAGGGATTGTTTTATTATTTACTATGGGTTCCTTTGGCCTAACCATTCTTCTATCGACAATTCTAGGAACTGTTGCACTAACTTTAGGGACATCTCTCTTTACAGCAGGCCTAGTTATCCTGGTTAAAAAATCACTAACATGGCTAAAGTCTCAACAAAACCTTGAAGAAACCTTAAAACAGAAATACCAACCCTTTAGCATTCCCAAAAATGATACAGGTAACAAATTTCCTCCCTGTTTACCATCACCTTTAGATATTGAGGATCCAAATACTAGAGCAAGCACCCCAGTCTCTAAATTACGCGTTGCCTGTTCCGCAATAACTATTGTTGTTGGGGTCGCTCTTCTTGTCGCCGCTGTCATCTCAGGATTTTTCTTTGCGGGATATCTACAATTAGGTCTGTGTGCAGGACTAGCTTCTATTGGAACAGGTCTCTTTGTTGCAGGATTAGCAAGTTTGCGCACCCATAGCTTAATAACTCAGGGCATCGTATTTCTTTACCTGACCTACTACTTATCAGCAGCTCTTGAAGAAAAAAATGGAACAATCAAGGAGAAAGACAACCAAATCAATGATTATGTAAAACAAATAAGAAGAAGCCAAACTGTATTAGAGTGGAAACAGTGGGCCAAATCTTTCATACCTCATTGGGGAGAGACGAAAGTGAGCCCTCCTTCGAGCTCTCCTTCGACTACATCAAACTGGGAATGGTTTAAATCTTTTGTGCCTTACTGGAGAGCCACACCTAAGCCCCCATCTCCTACACCTTCTGAAGAAGAAGAATTTTTATCAGCCCGAGGAACCCCTGAACCTAATTCCCTAGTTCAAACTTCTTTAGAAAGCATCCCTAAATCTGAACCAGGAGGAACCACCGAACCCGATCAACAAAACGCGCCAGGAGAAATCCCTGGACCTAATTCCCTAGTTCAAGCTTCTTTAGAAAGCATCCCTGAATCTGAACAGGATACTACAGAAACTGGATCAGCAATTCATTATCGATTTGATCATCGCCAACTCTGAATTAATTAGCCCTTTCTAAAGCACATTGTTCTTAAGGAAGTGGGCAGTTGTAGTATAAAAGCATAAATAAAGTAAGAACAGATAACAATCTTCTCTTTGATAGAGACAGAATGAATTTATCGTAGCTCTAAAAACAGTTATAGCAGTACTAAAGTTCTATACTTGTTATCTTCCTATCCATCTGCTTTGAAATGACTTGGTCTAAAAATTGCTCAGCCCGAGAAAAAAGTATAGATTCTGCTTTCTCTTTAGCAAAAATACCATGAATCAATTTACGTAAAACTGGGTGTGCTTCCGCAGAATTACATTCACTAAAAAAGAAATTCTCAGATTCATTTGAATAAAAGAAATCAGAACCAATAACAATATTTGATAAGATTCCGAGATTCTCAGCATGAAGTAAATGACTCTCTATTTCAGCGAAAGAATCCCCTACGTAAGACCTAACTAGATTTAAACCAATAACCCCTTTTCTTCTAACTATTTCCTTAGCATAGAGATCACTAAGATTTCTTGGATGGTGAAGAACTGCTCGAAAATTTGAATGACTCGCAATCACACATAGATCGGGCAATTTATCAGTAGTATAATCCAAAATATCTTCAGCTAATTTATCGCTAGAATGGCTTAGATCTATGGGAAGTCCGAGTTGGTACATTATATCTAAAAGAATCTTACCATCCTGAGAAAGCCTCTTAGGAGCCTCTGTCCCTCCTCCAAAACGGTTATCTCCTTTCCATACCATTCCTAAGTAAGCAAGAGGCCCCTCTTTTGTTAAATCTATAAGCTTTCCTAATAAGTCTCCAAGAGGCTTGGAATCTGCTCCCAAAGCCGAGGCGTTTTCTATACTACGAATAAGACTTAATGACTTTTCTTGAGAAGAAGAGGCTTCCTCTTTTTCTTTATCATAGGATAATAACGCAATATTAGGATGCTTGTTAGGAAGAGAAAAAAACAAAGAATTTTGTTTATCACAATTAGGTTCACCTTCGCTATGGGGAACAAAAATAGCGCAAACCTGCTTACGCACTCCTCCAGATTGCAATTGTTCTGGAGAACACCTCACAGCAGGATCTTTTCGACAAAAATGCGGATGCGAAAGTAAATCACAATGAATATCAATAGTCATAATGCACCTAGATACTAATCAATATAATAAGGAGAAAGAAAAGGAAAAAGTTCGGGATAGTCAGAAGTATTTATATCATAAATAAAGACTATAGAAGGAGTGGTATTCTTCAAGACTTCCCGTAACCTAATATAAAAATTTTTGGGTTCAGGATATTCACAAATCATACCTTTAAAATCAGGAAACCTTCTTAAGAAAGACTGTAGCTCTGTTTGATTTTTGACAGTGTATATCTTCATATGCTTCGAAAAAGCGTGATACGTTCTACTAAAGATCGTAGCTTCGATCCCTGTGATACTTTCTATAACAGAGCGAGAAATCACCCCCTCACGATAAATACAAAGAGGATCCGTGGCAACTACTGTTGATTCTAAACCATGGGAACAAGGGCCGTCAAAAATACAAAGATCATGATCAGCAAAGTCTGTAAATACCTCTTCGGCTTTAAGAGCTGAAGGAAAACCTGAGAGATTCGCAGATGTTCCAATTAAACTCCCACAACGATCTACAGTTTCCTGAACTATTGGGTGATCTACAATCCGAAAAGCAAGTGTTTCTTTAGGAAACCTGGGATTGCGGTGCTTAACCACTAAAGTAATTGCTCCTGGCAAAAGATGTTGAGCTAATTTTCGAGCCATAGGAGATAATGGATAGCCTGAAATTTTTTCAATATCTTCAAGGGAATTCACATAAAGAGCAAAAGCTTTGCTAGGCTCTCTATATTTTAAAGCATACAGCCTCTCTTCAGCGTCAGAGGCATCCAAAGCAAGGAGAAACCCATAGACCGTATCGGTAGGAAGAGCAACGACTTTCCCCTGATTTATAGATGATATAATTTTTGGAAACGAAAAAGTAATCTCCGCTTTTGTATCAGCCACAACAGCTCCAAAAATAGATTAAAGGATCAATACGTTTTTTAGAATCCACCAAAAAACACCTTATACGTATATTTTATACGCTCTTTATCAAGAACGGGGTTATTAGATTAACTGAAAAAGTTTATTCAAATCCATTATTTTTATTCAAAAGAACCGATTTTCATTAATTTATAGAAATTAAATATTCAAAAACCAAAAACTATATGTTACATTTTAAAATATTGATCCTATCTTGAATAGGCAAAAGAAAGTATTGATCCCTAATTCTCTTCGATATAACGTGGTAATTTCTTATAAGTAAAAAGTACAAATTATGACTGACTATTCTTTTTTTCGTCGCAAATTTGGAAATATTGAAGCGATAGAGTGCCCTGGAAATCCTCAAGATCCTGTCATTATTTTATGTCATGGTTATGGATCCATGGCTGATAATCTAACCTTTTTTCCTTCAATATGCTCGTTTTCACAACTACGCCCCACATGGATTTTTCCAAATGGAATTCTCCCCTTAGATAATGACTTCCAAGGAGGTCGTGCATGGTTTCCTCTTAACGTTCTTTTGTTGCAAGAACTCTCGACACTCTATGCTAACGGGGCAGAAAATCTCAAAGAAAAATACGATGAACTGTTTGATGTAGACCTAGACTCGCCGAAAGAAGCCTTAGAAAAGCTTATTAACAGCCTCAATCGTCCTTATAATGAAATTATCATCGGTGGATTTAGTCAAGGAGCAATCATGACTACCCATCTTGTCTTAACCTCTCAGAATCCTTATGCTGGGGCCTTAATCTTTGCTGGCGCAAGACTTTTTAATAAAGGTTGGGGTCAAGGCATTAGAGAGTGTGCTCAAGTCCCATTTTTACAAAGCCATGGTCATCAAGATGAAATTCTTCCCTATATCTTGGGAACGCACCTTCATGACCTTCTATCAACAAAATTGAACGGAGAATTTGTCTCTTTCCGTGGGGGACATAAAATTCCTTCTATAGCATTCCAAAAAATGCAAACCATGATTCCTAATTGGATACAGGGTAGCAACCGTTACTAGATAATAGCTTCTCTTGTTTATACTTCAGAGATAACAACTGAATAGCTACCCATTCTAATACAGAGGCTGCTGATGAGGAGTTGTCCAATGACCGACAGGCAGATTCTATAACTAAAAGCACCTTGTCTAAAGACAACAATGGCAATTGTAAGATCTCCTTAACATGCTCAGGACAGTTTAAAGCCGACGCCTTTAATCCTAAATGCAGCATATAACGATCTCGATACAACTCAAGGAGTACCTCCAGTAATTGTTTTACCCTGTCTCTCCATACCTGCTTGTCTATCTCTGGAGAGTCTTTTATAATTTGAGAAACTTCAGTAACAGTCATTTCACATTGGGCATAACGAAATAAATAAGAAAATGTTTCTTTGGAAGATAATATCTTCTCTCCTCTCTCAATAAAAATAGATAGACTCCGGGAGATAATTGTCTTTGGCAATCTCTGAACTTTTGCAGTTGTCAATATGATAACAGCATGCTTTGGAGGTTCTTCGAAGACTTTTAAAAATGCAGAAATTGCAGCTAAAGTCATTCGATCTACCTCATGAATAATATAGACCTTATAATTTGCTTCAAAAGGAGATATATAAATCTGCTTCTTAATTCCCCTAGGGAGATCTATAGAGTGTAGTCTTCCTTTCCCTTCAGGAAAGAATTGATAAATATCAGGATGAATCTTTTGAGAAACTTTATGCTCCGAACCTGGAGATGACCGTAGTAAAATCTCTGAAGCCAACTGTTCTGCTTTATCCTGTAAGATAGGAAAAGTAAATCCATGGAGTAGTATAGCTGGAGGAATCTCCTGATTATAAACTTTCTTAAGTAAAGCTTCCCAGCCCCGATTCTCTTCTTCTAAGTACATAGCCCGAGTTGAGTGTGTAACATCACCTTGTTTATTAAACTAGTTAGTGATTCACAAGCATCAAGAACCAAGTAACGACTAGGATCGGCACTGGCACACGATAAAAAACCCTTTCGAATGCTGTTATGATAGCTTAAAGGCCTCTTTTCAAATTTGTCTAAAGCCTTTTGTTGATTCTTCCTTTGCAAACCAATTTCTACTGGAATATCCAACAGCAAAACAAAATCAGGAAGGAAAGGTATAGGCCCTACAACCTTGTAACAAAGGTCTGTAACAAAATCAACACCCAAACCTTCAGCTATTCCCTGATAAACAATAGTGGAATCGTGAAATCTTTCACAAATAACAGTATAACCCTCATGCAATGCTGGAACAATCACTTCTTGGATATGCTGAGCACGTGATCCAAGAAACAAAAAGAGTTCACAAAAATGAGAAAGTTCTACTTGAGGGGGATTAAGAATTACATCGCGAAGTCTTTCGCCTACAACGCAACCCCCAGGTTCCCTTGTTAATAAAACCTTCCGATCTTGAGCTACTAACTGATCTCGCAAAACTTTTGCCAAAGAGCTTTTGCCAGATCCCTCGCCTCCCTCAATTACTATAAACACGACTCTACCTTAGGCTTTGTATACCAGAACACTCTTCTTCAGATCCCGATAGTACATCATCATTAGAAGAAAGTTTTTCCATAGAAACAAGAGCGTCGCTTTCTTTCAAATGAACTAAACGTACCCCTTGAGTCGATCTCCCCATCACCCTAACATCTTGCATGTTAATGCGAATTGCCTGTCCCTGACTCGACATTAATAAAATACTATCGTGGTCCGTTACAGGAATAGCCCCTAACACATTGCCGTTTCTCTCATTGATAAGAATAGAACGTACGCCCACTCCCCCACGATTTGTTTCACGGAAATCTTCTACTAAAGATCTCTTACCAAAACCTTGATCACATACAATTAAAACAGATTGGTTCTCAGTCACAATTTGACAACTTACGACTCTATCTTCTTGATTTTTTAAAGAAACACCACGAACACCACGTGCGGTCCTACCCATAGGACGGACTTTTTCATGGGGAAAGCGAACTGCCATACCAAGATGAGTAAATAACATGACCTTCTCTTCATCACTAACAATGTGACAAGCTGCTATTAGTTCATCTCCATTATCTATCTCTAAAGCACGTATCCCCTTTTTCCTAGGGTTGCTAAAGGCGTCTAAGGCAACTTTTTTAACAACACCGCGTTTGGTAGCTAAAAATAAAAAGCCAGCATTATCGAAACTCTTAATATTCAATATAGCTGCAAGCTCCTCTCCAGGACGAATTCCTTCTAGGAAATTAATGATAGGTTTGCCTTTTGCTCTCCGTTCCCCCTCTGGGAGCTGCCATACCTTTAACCAATAACATTGGCCAAAATTAGTAAAGATCAAGAGATAGTCTTTAGTAAAGGCAGAGTATACAGCCTTTAGGAACCCTGATCCTTTCTTCATATCAAATCCCGTAACTCCATGCCCTCCACGACGTTGTTCCTTGAACACTTTTACAGGCATTCTCTTTACGTAATCATCTCCTGATATCGTTATGATAACAGACTCATTAGCAATGATGTCTTCAATATCACGAATATCATCGGCATCAAATTCTATAGTGGTCCGGCGAACTGTCTTATGATGCTTCAAAAGATCTTGCAACTCATTTCTGATAATATCTTTTACTAAACCTTCATCCGCTAAAATTTGCTTATAATAAGCAATTTTATTTAGTAGTTCTTCGTACTCTTTTTGAATCTTCTCAGCTTCTAAACCTGTAAGTTGATACAAACGTAGTTCTAGAATCGCAATAGCTTGAGGTTCACTAAAACCAAAAGATTCGATTATCCGTTCTTTAGCATGTTCTTTATTCCCACTGTCGCGAATAGTTTTTACTAATGCATCTAAGCAGGATAAAGCCTTAAGGTACCCTTCTAAAACATGGGCCCGTGTTTCTGCTTTGTTTAACTCGTAACGAGTTCTACGACGAATGACCTCTTTACGATGGCGTATCCAAGCAGAAATCATTCTATGTATACTCATGGTCCTAGGTAAGTTCTTGTCTAGGGCAAGCATATTCGCCCCAAAAGTTACCTGTACATCGGTAAACTTATAGAGCCTATTGATAATAATCTCCGAAGACTCTCCTTTTTTTATTTCAAGGACAACACGGATTCCATCTTTATCAGACTCATCCCGAACATCTGAGACACCCGCCAGCGTCTTTTCATTTACAAGATTCGCGATCTGCTCAATCAAACGTGATTTATTGACATTGTAAGGCATTTCCGTAATGATGATACTCTCTCGATGTGTATCCTCATTCTCTTCTACATGCAGACGAGCACGAACTTTGATTTTTCCTCGTCCCGTAGTATAAGTCGCGCGAATACCTTCAGAACCACAAATAATTCCTCCTGTAGGAAAATCAGGACCTGGCATGATTTGTAAAATCTCATCTACAGAAGCTTGAGGATTGGCAAGAAGAAGGAGTGTTGCCTCTATAAGTTCTCCTAGATTGTGGGGAGGGATGTTTGTTGCCATCCCAACAGCGATTCCAGAAGAACCATTGCAAAGAAGATTAGGAAATTTAGAAGGAAAAACTACGGGTTCGTGTTTTGTTTCGTCGTAGTTTGAAATAATATCCACAGTATCTTTATCTAAGTCTTCCATAAGATACATAGCACTATGGGTAAGACGAGCTTCTGTGTAACGCATGGCAGCAGGTGGATCTCCGTCTATAGAGCCGAAATTCCCTTGTCCATCTACCAGAGGGTAACGCATTGCCCAACTCTGAGCCATACGGACAAGAGTGGGATAAATTACGCTTTCACCATGCGGGTGGTAGTCTCCAGAGGTGTCCCCACAAATTTTCGCGCATTTACGATGCTTAGCTCCTGGAGAAAGACTGAGTTGCTTCATGGCGTAAAGAATTCTTCTTTGTGAAGGCTTGAGTCCATCTCGGATATCTGGAAGTGCCCGAGATATAATGACTGACATCGAATAGCGAAGGTAACTTTCCTTCATCTCGTCTTCAAGATTTTTAGGGACTATGATTTCGTCTTTATTCAACATAGGGATTGTGGACTCCTAAATATCTAAATTATTCATCCTAATGGACAAAGCATGGCTTTCAATAAATTCTCTTCTTGGAGGGACTTCTTCCCCCATCAACATAGTGAAAATATGATCAGCTTCTACGGCATCCTTCAATGACACACGAATTAATGTTCTCTGCTCTGGGTTCATAGTAGTATCCCAAAGCTGGTCCGCATTCATTTCTCCAAGACCTTTATACCTTTGAATTTCTATGCCCTTTCTTCCAAGATTTTTAAGATAATTAATCACTTCTTCCAGGGTATAGCAACTATAGTTACGGCCTGGAGAATCTTCATTAACAATTACAATCTCATTTTTTTGAGAGATAAGATAGCTAGAAATATCTAAACCATATTCTTTGAGTTGCTCTTGAATATCTAGAAACACAGGAACTTTATAAAGTTCTATAATTTTAACTTGGTGAGCTTCTTCTTCAGCTAATGCTTCTTCTTTTTCTTCATCAGAGTAAAGATACCGCCCTCCCTGCATTCCAGTCGCTGGAGCAAGGTAATACAAAGGATAGCCTATACCTTCTTTATACATCTCTAAAAATTCAGAGAAGGGAATAGCTTTTTTCTCAAGAGCATTTATAAAGCTTTCTACATCTAAAATAGTATTTATAAAACTCTCTAAAGCCTCTCCAGATAATTCCCTTTCCGTAGACTTAAAGAAAATAGAGCTCTCATTGGTCCCTAACATTAGCAGATAGCTATCCATTTCTTTCTCTGAAAGAATATAACGAAAGTCTTTTTTCTTACTGACCTTGTATAAAGGAGGCTGAGCAATATAAACACATTCATTTTCGATAAGTGCTGTCATATGACGATAGAAGAAAGTAAGAAGTAGGGTACGAATATGAGAACCGTCCACATCAGCATCTGTCATGATAATGATACGTTTATAACGTAATTTACTTAGATTAAAATTATCAGAACCTATACCACATCCTAAGGCTGCAATGATCGTTCCTATCTCTTGATTTTGGAAAATTTTTTGTAAGCGAGCTTTTTCTACGTTAAGAATTTTACCTCGAATAGGCAGAATGGCTTGAAATCTTCGGTCTCGTCCTTGTTTCGCAGATCCTCCAGCCGAATCCCCCTCTACAATGTACATCTCACACTTTTCTGGATCTTTTTCTAAACAATCAATCAATTTACCAGGCAAGCGTGCGCTATCTAAAGCACTTTTCCTTAAAGTCAATTCTCGAGCCTTTTTTGCAGCTTCTCGAGCTTGAGCCGCAACAAAAACCTTATCAACAACCATCTTGGCAACTTGCGGATTCTCTTCAAAAAAGATGGTCAGAGCTTCTCCTACAACCTGTTGAGCTACAGAGCCAACATCACTATTTCCTAATTTTTGCTTAGTTTGGCCTTCAAATTGTGGATTCGGAACTTTTACAGAAATAACAGCTGTCAGACCTTCTCGGATATCTTCTCCTGTTAATGCAAGCTTGTTATTCTTAGCCAAGTTATGAGCTTTAATATAAGTATTGATCACCCTGGTAAGCGCTGTAGAAAACCCTGTAAGATGAGTTCCTCCCTGACGTGTAGGAATATTATTTGCATAAGAATAGACAAGTTCAGAATACCCTGAATTCCACTGCAAAGCTCCTTCAAATTCAATTTCTCCATCATCTCCGACTCGATTTCCAGAAATATAAATCGGTTCAGAAAAAAGGCTTTCTTTATTTTGATTAAGATAACTTACAAAAGATTGAATACCCCCTTCATAGAAGAAGGTAGTCTTGTCAAAGCTAACATCACGATCATCTTCAAATACTACCGTGATCCCACGATTTAAGAAAGCAAGCTCTCGCAAGCGTTTCATTAAAATGGATCGGTCAAAGGTACACGTTGAAAATATTTTAGGATCAGGATAGAAAATAATTTCTGTTCCCTGCCTATCAGTAGCTCCTAAATACTGCAATGGAGTTAAAGGGATTCCCCTAGCAAACTCCATCTGATAACACTTTTTATCTTTAAAGACTGTGGCAATTAATTTTTCTGAAAGAGCATTAACGCAGGAAACTCCAACTCCATGCAAGCCTCCTGATACTTTATAACTATCTTTATCAAATTTTCCTCCAGCATGAAGGACAGTCAAAACCACTTCTAAAGCGGAGACCTCTCTACCCTGCTTTGAAGACTCTCTCTGATGAATCTCTATAGGGATTCCTCGGCCATCATCTAGGATCGCAATGCCTCCATCCTCTAAAATGCGGACATCTACCCTGGAACAATAACCTGCCATCGCTTCGTCAATACTATTGTCTACAACCTCATATACTAAATGATGAAGGCCTGTGATTCCAGTATCGCCAATATACATGCCAGGGCGCTCACGAACAGCTTGTAACCCTTCCAAAACAGTAATAGCGGAGGCATCGTAATTTTTTTCTTTCGGGTCCATAAACTATCCTAACAAAAACTGTATTTCCCTAATCCGCACGTCGGAGGCTACCTTATGCAAACTTGTAATCAAATCATTTTGAGGCGTTTGTTTTAACAAAGCATATAACGAGGAATTGTAAACTTTTACTAATAAAATATGATCTCTAAAACCTACAGCCTGAGACATCCCTTTATATTTGTCTCTAAAAACCTGATTCCAAGCGTCAATGGCATCATGAGGCCTAGCTGCCATAATTTTTTGAATTTCCTGCAAATAATTGCGGAGATAGTGTTTAGCGTGTTTTATAGGCGAAGCTGTTCTTTTATTTTGAACTTGAGACAACTCACGCCTTTTTCGCTTTAAAAACATATCCTACCTGAAGAATAACACAGCACTTATCACAAAGGGACAGATTTATCAAATTCAAAGACTCTTACGTCTTGTCTTTTTTCTGTTTTCCCTTGTCATTAGTTTCTAGATAAAATTTTAATAATATGCTGCATCAAAAGAAACTTCTTATATCCACAGAAATGAAAAAAGTCAATAAGACGAGCAGGAATTCTTATCATAAAAATCCATTTCTTTCCGTTCCAAGGATATTAAGAGACCAGTAAATAAAAACTTCGTCAAGCGCTAAATATGTATAACTAAAGAAGGCTCCTCTTCTCCTTCCGCAATCTCTACCTTGCTAGGTCGAAAAAGAAGCGCAAGACAAGATACAACAACTCCTGTAATGACTCCTGCGATGGTTACTATGACGGCGATTGCACAAACCCCGATTCCAAACAAGCAAGTGCATAGCAATCCAAGAAGAAACCGGACTAATTTAATCACCAAGGAGAGCACCATTGCTGTAATTTCTAAAGCTAATAAAACTATCCCTCCACCGAGAATTTCTATTATTCCACGAATCCGATGTCCCCAAAGATTTGCAGAACGAGGGGAAGTCGTGTTTTCTGCTTCAAACCCTTTTGATTTTTCCCATGTTTCTTCCTCTGAGATCTCAGCATAAGTGCTACTAATTCTAGTAACACCTACAACTATGTTCAAAAGGGGAAGACTTCCTTGTAAATTAGTTACAAACTGAGAAATGGAAGAAATACCAAATGGTGGAGAACTAATATCAATCTCCATAAAAACCGTGCCTCCAAAACAAAATTGGACTGCGAGCATATCAATTTTTTTGAGTTATTGTCAAAATATTTCCACGGTATTTTGTGTCAAAAAAATGCTGAACAGAAGGAGAGTTTAACAATTTCTCTAATTTTACCATTTTAGGAGAACCTACGTCTTCAGAACGAATTACAACAAGATTTGTGTATTTAGAAAGGGAAAGATCTTCTAAACAAAGGCTATCCTCCTTTGGAGAAAGGTTTGCTGCTATAGCAAAATTTCCAGGAATCACAGCGGCATCAACATCAGTAAGAGCTCCCACAAGAAGAGGAGCTGACACCTCCAATATGTTCACAACTCTATTTCCTTTGCCACAGACATCTTTAGCTGTCATATTTAAATTCGCAGGCTCTTTGCACACAATGATTCCACACTCTTCTAATAAGTTTAAAGCACGCTGAGCATTCGTACGATCTACAGGAATAGCTATAGTCAGTTTCTTTTGCATTTTTAAGTTCTCTAAAGAAGAATACTTCTTAGAATAGACTGCCTGGGGTTCCAAATGAACTTTAGCGATAACAGCTAACTTACCCTTACAATCATAACGCTCACATTCGTCATCAAGAAAGGCTTGATGTTGAAAGTAGTTTGCATCAACTTGTTTATCCAAAAGCAAACGATTAGGAATACGATAATCATCTACTGGCAGTATTTCTAGCTTGATTCCAAGATCCTTGGCCTCGGTCTGCAAACTGTTCAACAATTCGGCATGGGGTGTCGGACTAGCTACAATACGTATGATGTCCTGAGAGTCTTGCTTATAGCAAGAACTCAAAAACAGCATTAAAAATAGAAACAATGACCTCTTCTGTTTCATAGAATCCCTCTATATTTTAATATACGACGCCCCCAGATATCTCCTAAAATACGCACAGATTCGATAAGAGCTAAAGTTATAATAAGTACTGATATTGTGACCGACCACTCAAAACGGTAGTAACCATACTGCAACAATAACTGTCCTAATCCTCCGCCTCCAACAAATCCTGCAAGAGTCGAACATGAAATGAGATGAACAACAAGAGACTTAAGAGAAAATATAAGTTGTGGATAACTTTCAGGTAGAAGTATACCAAAAAGAATATTCCTTTTAGGAATTCCCAAAGCAATCGCAGGTTCAAGATAGCTGAGAGCGGAATTGCGAAAAGCATCCACCACTAAAGTCACGACAAAAGGAATCGCTCCGATAGTGAGAGGAACAATAGAGGCCGTAGGGCCTAAAGAAGTTCCCACAATCCATCGCGTGATAGGAAAAAGAATAACAATAAGAATCGCAAATGGAATCGCCGTAAGAAAACTTAGAATCATTGATATTGTTGCATAAAGGCTTTTCTTAGGGTTAAGACTCTTAGGAGATGTGCAAAAGAGTGCCAAACCTAACATCCCTCCAATAACGCAGGAAAAGAAAAAAGCAGCCAAAACCATATAAAATGTATGGATTGTTTCTTTTAATAAAATTCGAATAAGATCTGGCTGCATAGTCTTTATTTAATAAAATTCTTTAATAACAACGCCTAGTTCAATCAAAAACTCTTTCGCTTTTTTACGTTGCTCCATTTCCCCTTCCAAAACAACGATTAGAAATCCCATTGGCGCTTTTCTAAATAAATTGATACTTCCTGAAAGAATATTCATAGAGACAAGTCCAGTCTGAATCACTTTACTAATAATTCCCTTTATCGCGAGTTCTTTTGGAAAATTTAATCTGACGACTTCCTCTTTGCTTTCTGGGAAATAACACGAACTGAGGGTTAAAGTATTAACATTTTCGTGGAATAATTCATTGGTAATTGGGTTCTCAGAATTTAAAAAAAGTTCCTCTGTAGCCCCTAATTCCTCGAGACGACCCTCATGCATCACCAAAACATGCGAACACATTTTTTTTACTAGATCCATTTCATGCGACACTAAAACTAAAGTAACTCCTCTTTCCTGATTCAATTGAAGCAATCTCTCCATAATATCTTCAGTAGATTTGGGATCTAAAGCAGAGGTAATCTCATCACAAAGCACAACTTCAGGTTGACCAACAATCGCCCTAGCAATGGCAACTTTTTGTTGTTGACCACCACTTAAATTGCCTGGATAGGCGTGTCGTCTATGATAGAGATTTAAAAAATTAAGAGTGTCGTATACCTGTTCTTCAAGTTGATTCTTAGATATCTTTGGATGGTAAATACGCAGAGGATAGGCTATGTTTTCAAATATGGTTTTCGAAGAAAACAGTCCATAATTTTGAGAAATATAGGCAACTTTTTTAGCAAAATCACGACGTGAAAGCTTCTTCATTGGCAAAGAGTTATCAAACCCAGCTATACTTATAGAGCCAGATGTTGGCGTATCAAGAAAGTCTAAACAACGCAAAAGTGTTGTTTTCCCAGAACCACTATGACCAACTACCCCGAAAACCTCTCCTGGATAAACAAAAAAGGATACTTCAGAGAGAAGAATATGGTCGCCTAAATTCTTGCTAACATTTTGAACTGAAATGATAGGAGAATGTTGTTCCAACACAAGCCATACCTCTCCTTTTATTTATGAATACAAAACTATAGAGAAGAGGGATTAAACTACACCATTCTATATTTCTGCAAGTAGGTTTACTGTTCTTAAAGTTCAGTTATCAAACTCTCTGCTCTAGAAAAGATAGATATAAGTTTTGTTTAAAACGAACCAAAATTTGATCTATTAAAACAAGAAGAAGAAGATTCTATGCGCGACATTCTCAATACAAACTTCTGATTTAAAGATAAACTATACCAAAAGAAATAGTCCCGCTTTCAAACAAACTTACTATTCCAAAAAATGTATAGAACTGAGAACAACCTTTTGAATTTACCATATAATAAAAATAGCATTCAACAATGCATTTAGTTTTGTATAGTTCCTTAGAAACTATTATTTAACTTATTAAGCTCCTTGATAAAGTTCCTTGACAAATCCCTGGGTTAACCCCAAACTGAGCGCTGAATAAGCTTAAGGAGATAAACCCTGATGTTGAATATTCAAGATATTCTAGGAAATGATGACGAAAACCTATTGTCATATCAATGTAAACATATTACAAAAGATAAACTGACTCTTCCGTCCCATGATTTTGTAGACAAGGTATTCGGATCCTCGGATAGGAATAACCGTGTTCTCAGATCCCTACAAGCTATGTTTTCCCATGGGAGGTTAGGAAATTCAGGCTATCTATCTATACTTCCCGTAGACCAAGGCGTGGAACACTCCGCAGGAGCGTCTTTTGCTATTAATCCTATATATTTTGATCCAGAAAACATTGTGAAGCTCGCAATAGAAGCTGGATGTAATGCTGTCGCTTCTACCTACGGAACACTGAGTTTACTTTCTAGGAAATACGCTCATAAAATTCCCTTTATGCTAAAGCTAAACCACAATGAACTGCTCTCCTATCCAACAAAATACCATCAAATTTTCTTTACTCAAGTAGAATCAGCATATTCAATGGGCGCAGTTGCTGTAGGGGCTACTGTTTATTTTGGCTCCGAGACTTCTAATGAAGAAATTGTAGCAGTTTCCAATGCGTTCGCTCAAGCCCGTTCCCTGGGTCTCGCAACAGTACTTTGGTGCTATCTACGCAATCCAGCCTTTGTTGCTAATGGAGTAGATTATCATACTGCAGCAGATCTGACAGGACAAGCTGATCATTTAGGTGCTACCCTAGGAGCTGATATTGTTAAACAAAAGCTCCCCACATGCCAAGGAGGATTTAAAGTTATCAATTTTGGGAAAACAGACGAAAGAGTCTATTCGGAACTCTCTTCGAATCATCCAATTGATCTTTGCCGTTATCAAGTCTTAAATAGCTATTGCGGCAAGATAGGTCTAATTAACTCTGGAGGACCTTCTGGAAAAAATGATTTTGCAGAAGCTGCTAAAACAGCGGTAATTAACAAAAGAGCTGGGGGAATGGGGCTAATTCTTGGAAGAAAAGCCTTTCAGCGCCCCTTACCAGAAGGCATCCAATTATTAAACCTGGTTCAAGATATTTATTTAGATCCCAATATTACAATAGCTTAACTTTTCAAAGAAGGTCTATATGCACTCGCACTCAAAACCAACGAAACCGTTGGGAACATTCACTGTAGGTATGTTATCACTTGCCGTAGTGATTAGTTTGCGTAATCTCCCATTAACAGCAAAACATGGTCTTTCTACCCTGTTCTTTTATGCGCTAACTGTAACATGTTTTATGATTCCTTATGCTCTGATTTCTGCTGAGCTTGCTTCTTTCAAGCCTCAGGGAATTTATATTTGGGCACGTGATGCTCTAGGAAAATGGTGGGGATTCTTTGCTATATGGATGCAATGGTTCCACAACATGACATGGTATCCTGCTATGCTGGCTTTTATAGCTAGTACTATTGTTTATAAAATCAATCCTGAATTAGCTCACAATAAGGTTTTTATTGCGACCGCAATTCTTTCTGGTTTTTGGATACTTACATTTTTCAATTTTTTAGGAATTACTTCTTCCGCGTTATTCAGCTCCATTTGTGTAATCATAGGAACATTAATTCCAGGAGCTATCTTGGTCAGTTTAGCTCTTTTTTGGATTTTTTCTGGAAACCCGATTGCCATTTCTCTTTCTTGGGGAGATCTTCTTCCTGACTTCAGCAACATGTCTTCGCTTGTATTACTCGCAGGAATGTTACTTGCGTTATGTGGTCTAGAGGCTAATGCTAACCTTGCTTCTGATATGGTAAATCCTCGAAAAAATTATCCAAAGGCAGTCTTTATTGGTGCAATAGCAACACTAACTATTTTAGTTTTGGGTTCTTTATCAATAGCAATAGTAATCCCAAAAGAAGAAATTAGTTTAGTCTCTGGACTAGTAAAAACCTTTACCTTGTTCTTTGATAAATACAACCTCTCCTGGATGACTGGAATCGTTGTGGCTATGACCATTGCAGGGTCGCTAGGAGAACTTAATGCCTGGATGTTTGCAGGAACGAAAGGCCTTTTTATTTCTACTCAAAATGACTGTCTTCCGAGAATTTTTAAGAAAGTAAATAGCAAAAATGTTCCAACAAACTTAATGTTGTTCCAAGCTATTGTTGTGACAATATTCACACTTTTATTTCTATGCTTGGATTCAGCAGACCTTGTTTATTGGATTCTAACTGCACTCAGCGTGCAAATGTATCTGGCAATGTACATTTGTCTCTTTCTTGCTGGACCTATCTTACGTATTAAAGAACCAAAAGCCCAGCGTCTATATTGTGTACCAGGAAAGTTTTCTGGGATCTGTGTGATGTCTATTTTAGGAATTCTCTCTTGTATTTTTGCTCTGTGGGTTAGCTTTCTCCCTCCCAAAGAGCTTACTGAGATATCTGAAAGCGGTAGAGTAGGGTATACTGCATTCCTCCTATTAGGATTTAGCTTAAATTGCTTAATTCCTTTCGGAATCTATTTTATGCATAAACGCTCCAAATAGCTAATCCAAAAGCATTTTTGGGAAAAGAAAAGAAAGAAGCTTTCCTTGCTGTACTGCAGCCAGAAGAGCTTCTGGATTCAACTTTGTTCGCTTACAGAAAGTATTAATTTCTCCCTGACAAACAAGTCCTACTTGAAACTGTCCCGAATATAGTATATAGAAAAACTTATCCCATAAACTTATGGGCATTAATAATTTCAGGTATTTAGCTATAGATAAGAAACATTCCTCGGATTCTATTAAAGCCTCTAAGAAAATAAACGGGTTTTCTAGAATTTGTTCCTTCATAATGCCTAGATCGTCGAGGCCTTGTTTTAAGCTTTTAATTTTCAAAAGCTTTGGAATTGATGTTACACTTAACTCAGGAATGACAAGTTTTTTTAGTACTGCTTTATAAGCTTCTTTTGTCTTATTGAAATCTTCTTGCTGGTCCTCGGAATTTTTTGCGTAATGAATGCTATTAACAGCTTTCCAACAGGTAGGATCTGGCTCAGGATATATAGAAGACGGTGCTATTCCTTTTAAATCTAAAGACATTAATCCTAGCCAAGTTTCTTCTTCCCCTTGAAAAATATGATTCAACAGAGGAGCTAGTATATTCTTTTGTTCTATGAAATCTTTAATTTCTTGAGCAGAAAAATGGGGACAGTACTTTTGAATAATCTCACATGCCTTGATTCTATCATGACTAGATCGTAAACAAAGCGCTGAAAGTCGGAGATTAATGGTCTGCATATTCAAAGCACACAATTCTCTATTACTCTCAGCTTGCAGTCTTCCAGTTGCCCGAATATCCGGACACGTGGAAAAGTATTGCATCAGGCCACCTACAGAACTAAGAGTTTTTTCAACTTTCCTATATTCATTTAATCCTAAAGTATTTTTTATCCAAGTAGGCTCTAAAGAAAATAACATCTCTAACAATTCCTCGCCTGAAGATTGTAAAGCTGACATTAAACCTTCATAAAGAACAGCTACCGAAGAATTCGCTAAATCTTTATTAGCAAACTTCCAAAGAAGTTTCAATTTATCAGGAGGTGTTTTTTGAAGCTCCTCCATCTTAGCAATAACATTTTTTAAAAGTGTTTCGAGGTATTTGATTCTTGTTTCCCTACGATCATCGGGATTCCCCCGCTCTTCTAGAAAATTTGAGGGAGGAAGGATCTTGGGTCTACGGAAATCATCGAGCGCAAAGTTCTTAAGAAATTCATTAATTGTAACCTCTGGATCTTCTCCACCTAATAATAAATTAAGAGTCTGGTCAGAGAAAAATACCGAAGGACTAGCTATAGAAAAGACCGTAGTCTTTTCTATAGAAGATTGTCGGTAAAATAAATAGATAACACAAAGAACAGAGCAGATCGACAGAGTGATCAGCATAGCCAATAAAAGAGTTCCTCCACTAATGACGCTACAAAAGTAGAGAGCGGCCATCACCGAGCCTATTGCTAAGATAGCTAAAAGTAAATAGGCTATAGGCTTTAGACTGCCTTTGATTGAGAAACCATAACTGTTTGAAGTATTAAGTACTGGATCATCCGTTATGGTTACTTGAAGAGAAGGTGTATTCATGCTTACAAATAAAATAAATGTTGTAATAAAAGATCTAAAATTTTTCCAGATCCTATGGCTTCCGTTAAATCTTGAAAAGAGACTCCTGCACGTTCTGCTATAATCTTAAGCTCTTTTTTTCTAGCTATACCCGAAGTAAGCATACCCGTTAGCATCGGACGCAAAAGCGCAGCCCAACTACTCATCGGCATAGCCTTTTCTAATAAACCTTTTAAGAATTTCTGATACTTAGGCTTACCGTTGAACAATTCTATTAATAAAAATGGATTTTCGAAAATAACAGATTGTTGATTTTTGCAAAACTCAGACAGGAGCGTCAAATCATTGTAATGGGTAGCTAATGAGGCAGAGAAATTCCAACTTGAAGGTGATGCTACCCCCTCACAAAAGGCTAGGCGTTCATTAAAAGCCTGTTTAATAACGCGTATCTCTTTCCAGTCATACATATATGCAGAAGAATTCATGGCTGAGAAGTAGTTGTTCCCCTCTTTAGCTCCAGGAATTTCTTGAGCATTTTTTGGGAAAAGAGCTCTGAACTCCCCTTGCAACTCAGGAGTCTGCTGAGATAAAAGAAACTGGACTACATTCCCCTGTTCCAAATAAGCCTTCAGTTCATCAGTAAGAAGATTAGGATTATATGCAATGATTTTTTCAATAGACTTTTCTTCTAAAAACCATCCGTAAAACCAAAAATTAATAGAAAGTACCAACTTCTGCATACGAGAAGCGAGCCCTTGTTTTTCATTCTTTAAAGAAACTGCGTGAGCGATCAACTGCCTGACCACCGCACTTGCAAGCTCTGGCTTTGTCAAAAAGAGAATCAACAGATCTGAGCAGGCATGCTCCTCTACCATGGCTCCAAGACGTTTTAAACAAGCACACAAAGAGTGTTTTGGCTTGCGAGCTAAAAAACGAGGAAGAAAAAGATTTTTTACTTCACTGCTAATTCCTGAAAATAAGCTTCCAGAACTTTTTATGCTTTCCTTGAGAGCTAGAGGGAAGTCAATAATTAGGGACTTGATTTCCTTTTCCAAAGACTGCATCCGTTCGGCTATGGGCTTAGAATACACTTTATTCTGATGATAAAAGGTACTTTCAATGACCTGAGGTTTAAAATCATCTTCACTCAATAATGGAGTCTTCGGAGGCTTAAGGGAAGTTATTTCAGGGTTCTTGAGTAAGCTTTTAGCTTCAACTGGCTGAGTCTTCTCTTTAGAGAACGGAATTGAGGTTCCCGCTCTCTTATATAAAAAAAAGAGGGAAATAATTGCTATCATAGAGCATACCGAGGCTGCGCATCCAGAAATAAGGAGACCTAGAGGAGCCGCTATAACATTATACCCCACCAATACCAAAGCAATACCCATCAACAAAAGGATCGAAAAAGCTAAGACGCTGAGAATAGCAATAGCAAAAGAAGCTCGGGGTTTATCATCCCTGGAAACTAAATGCTGACTTTCTATAAGGCCTTTATTTACAAAGGAAGAAGAAGATAAATTAGACAATTTTTTTTAAAAAAAAGTTAGTTAAGTAAAATCAGGTAGATATTATATACGACTAACTAAAAAAGAGAAAGTTTATACCTCCAGCTATGAGGAAAAAGATTATCATTGACATGATGTCATTTAGAGCCGTAACAATCGGGCCAGACGCTAGAGCTGGATCTACTCCGAGCTTAGCAAAGAAAAATGGAGATAAAACCCCTAAAGTCGTAGCTGTAAGAGAAGCTCCTAAAACCCCAGTAGCTACAGTAACCCCTAATTGAATTCCTCCTCCAGAGAAGATATTTAGCCCTAAAAAGCCCATTAAATAGACAACAAGACCACATAAAATCCCTAAAACGACTCCTGTAAGCAACCCTATACTCATTTCTTTAAAAATAGTCTCCCGTCGCCGTCCGAAAGAAAGAGTCCCCGTAGCCATACTCCGTACTAAAATCGTGCTACATTGAACGCCTACATTTCCCGACATTCCATTGATCAGAGGAATAAAGAATATAATCAAGGCCAAAAGAGCGGGAGAAATTTTTTGAAAATATGCCATGACGGAAGCACTAATCAGTCCCGCAAACAGGGTCACTAAAAGCCAAGGAGCTCTAAGTAAAAATCTTTGCACAACATGGCAGGTCTGGTAACCCACATCTTCAGTAGTACCTGCCATCCTGGCTATAGTTTCGTCAGCAATATCCTCAATTGCTTCAACAACGTCTTCATAAGTAATAGCCCCGATCAAAAAATTTTCTTCGTCAACAACAGGCAAAGCTGCAATTTTATATCTCTCTACAAGATCGACTACTTCCTCGCGTGTAGCATCAGGAAGTACCTTATGTTCAACCTGATTCATAATTTGCTTCAAAGAGACCTCAGGAGGATTAATAATCAAGCTTCTATCCGTAACCACGCCTCGTAATTCGCCTTTAAAATCTAAAACAAATACTAAACGGGTTAAATCGATCCCAGGATTACTGCGAATACAAGCAGAAACATCTTTCACTGTTGTTTCCATCAAAAAAGCAAAAAATTCATTAGTCATAAGCCTCCCTGCAGTATTTCTTCCGTGCTTCTGCAAATCACGAATCTTCAATGCTTTTTTAGAATCTATAAGCTCAAGAATTCTCCGATACCTACGATCTGGAATATCATCTAAAACCCATACAGCTTCGTCTGGAGGCATCTGTTCAATTAAAGCGCAGACCTCGGAATCAGAAAGCCTCCGAAAAATTGCCCATCGTGAAGCAGAGTCTGTATTGATGATAAACGCAACTTTAGCCGTAATACAAGAAAGGTTCTTGTACAAAATAGCACGCGATTCGGAGGGAAGACAGGAAACAGCATAGGCAAGATCTATTGGGTTATACTCAATCACAATTTTGGAAAGATCATGAGAGTGTATATCTGTAGAAAGACAAGTAAATGCCCTTTCTAACTTAAAGCTCAGCTCATCATCTAAATGACTCGTCCTAGAATCCATCAAATTCCCAGAACTAAAAGCTGTGTCTAATTTCTCTTCGTTTCGGTTTTGCTCCCCAACCATAACCTTCCCCTTTGATTCTCTACAACTTCACGAAATGTATGGATTTCCCTGAGATTGGCTAAATAAGGATCGTTTAACCACGTGGCTTCTGTAATACGAACACCATACCGTGCTGAGCGAATGACCATTCCCCATGCCTTTTCCACATCTTTTGTTATTGCATAGAACTTTCCTAAAGTATAGTACGCCTCTGGACACCCCAAAGAAATCGCCTTTTCTAAATATGTTCTAGCAAGTTTACTTAGACACATATTCTTATTTTTCCAAAATAGGAATAAGTATATTTTTCCCAACAATAGTAGGAAATTTTCATCTTCAAGATAGGCTTCGACCAGAGGTTCTAAAATAGTCTGCGCTTCTTCAACAAGATCTGTATTTTCTAATAACTTTCCTTTTCCTAATAAAACCGCAGCAAGAATTAGCTTAACCCTAGAGGAAGATAAAGTAAGATCTACCTTCGTTAATAATCTATACGCTTCATCATAATGGAACAAACTCTGTTGTAGTTCGGCAAGCAAATAATGAGAGTGTCCCCAAAGTTCTACGATTTCAAGTCTACCACTTAAATCCCATGCTCTCTGATAATGTAATAGTGATTCTGATAGAAAAATTTCTTTATAAGCTTCATCGACTGTGACTTCTGCCAAGCACTTTAATGCCAATCCTCGATCGCTCCAAAATAAAAAAGCCTCGGGACGCAAAGAACAGAGCCTACTTGCTACATCTAAGGCTTTTCGCAACAATCTAGCACTTTTTTTCTTCACCCCCCAAGAAAAATAAGCATCAAATAATTTTTGCCACATTCCTATGGCATCTAAATCCCATTCTAAACAAGACTGAAAACAAGAAATAGCAGAGGCAAAATGTGAGTCGTCATTAAAATAAAGAGCGGAGCAAAGCTGCACAACACCAAGAGCATGGACTAACGCACTATTGCCAGGAAAAGTCTTCATAGCAGAAATAAGCCTGAATCGACTCTCTTTAAATAAGTTTGGTTCCTCTAAATATAGTCCTAAAATTGCAATCCCTGTAGCTAATAAACCTGAAAGCGCAATCGGATCACTAGTCTTCTTTTGTAAAGAAGCAAGTTTTTCTAAACCCACTTCAACATACTTCATGTTGCTATTCAACCATCCAGAACGAATGAGAAGCTCGCCCCAAACCATCCACAGTCCTGAGAGATTAGGAAATGCTTGTATAGTTTGGTAGAGGATACGCATCGCCTGATCGAAATGCTCTTTTTTATAAGTCAGATCAAATAACTTCACACAAGCAAGAGCATAGCTATAGCGATAGTTTTCATAAGCAACGGTATCGTTATCCCTGCTGAAACTCAGAAAAATCGCTTTAGAAAAATGCTCTAATCCCTTTTCTATTTGTAAAGACTTTCCTTCTCTGGTTCCTAAAACTACCAAGCCCTTAGCATAATCAGCATGGATATGGGCATTATTAGGTGATAAATCCAGAGCCAAAGATAGGCATTTCATTCCGTAGACCAAATCACTTAACTCTAAGTGTTTGTGATAGAACTCCATAAAACTACGACCGACAGCCTGATAAACAGAAGCACTTGCTACTAAAGAAACCTCTTCTTGCTTAGCTCCTAAACGGAAGTGATCCCACCCCAGACGATTCTTCAGTTGGGGATGCATTTTCAAAAGCTGTTCTATCAAACGAAAATTGTCTATAACTTCGGAGAGAAACTTCATGTCTCCAGTTTGAGAATAAAGTTCAAAATTGATAAAGGTTCTTGCAGAGCACAAAGAAAGCCTATCGGAAGCACTGATGCCTAATTTTTCAAAAAGAAAGTCTATGTAGGTCAAAACATCAATGAAAATCGCCATGCTTTTATGTTTTAATCCATAGGTAACTCCATAGAAGATCACTTTTTTCAAAACTTTAGGTTGATTTTGAGTCATCATCAGTAGAGACCGAGACAAAGCTAAATACCCTTCACTCGGTTCGTTTTGTTGTGCCAATAATTCAATTTCAGAGAAAAGGAAATCAACCACGTCTTCAGGACAAGAGAACTCATCCTGCAAGCCTAACTTATTTATCACTCTTTTGGAGGAAATAAAAGGTAGTGGTGATCTAATCATACACCTTCTTCAATTGTCATAGCTGAATTATTTTGAAATTTGTATTAGGGGATGTTGCTTACCCTCTAACAAAAACCAGTTTTTTAAAAACAAGAACGTCTATTTCTTATTGACAAAGCACTTCAACATTTCATAGCTTCAAAACTGAGCTCATTCTAGCGTATTTCATTTTTCAATTAAAAATGTTTTCTATCTCTTTTGTGATAGTTATCGCCTTAAGAAAAGCTCTTCCGCCTTGTTTAAGACAAATTGCCTATCAGTTAAAAGACGATTTTTCCCAAATAAAACAGAAGATAAACCCTCCTATTATCTAGCCAAAAACAATAAATTTTGTTTAGAGTACTCAAAAAATTTTATCAATCTACGTTAAAATCTTTTTATACTTAAAACAATAAAATCTTAGGAATCGTCATTCATTTTTCAAATCAGGGATCACACTAATATGAGGGTATCTAGCAGTAAAGTCGAGCCCCCGTCTCTCAGGCATCTGGATTGATGGATGGGCGCCAGAAATAATTTCTCCTTTATCAAAGAGCAGAACAGCTCGTGGCTGGCAACACGTCATCAAATAAAAACCATGCTGTCCTAAACCCTGACGTCCTCCTCCTCCCTCAAACTGGAATGACGAATGCGCTTCCCAGATTAAAGATACAGATCGCGAAAGAATAACATCATCATTCCAATCCCTTTCTAGATTACCCATCAACACACGACCTGCGAGGGGATCGAGCAAGCTATAAAAAACTCCTATCACACAGGCAGAAGCATAAAAAGGCGCTTTCAAAAAAGCAGCAAGGGAGCGAGCCATCTCTCGAACAATGTCTCTACAAATAAATCTATTTTCTTCGGAAAGATCTTTACAAAAAAAATGCTCATAAAGCATGCGGAAAATAATATAAAATGGAATAACTAAAAAACGTATCAGATTGTAAACCATTCTAAACAAAGCTACGAAAGGCATTGCACAGGGAATTCCAAAACAAGGCAGTGAGCGATATTCTATTGGGGGACATTGATAAACCGCAGCTATTCCCGAACCGTCAGCACTAAGCGTCGATATATCTAGATAGCTCATATGATTCACATGCTTTGCATCCAATTTTTGCAAATTATAATTGCATGACATAGGGACCCAACAACGTCTGCTAAAAGGTGCAATACAAGTCCCAGAAATCACATCTACTTTCCTGCCTAGACGATGAAGAATGTACATACCTCCAGTCAGTAAAATTGTTGGGATAAGAATTGCTACAATCACCAAAGGCCAAGCAGTGATTAAAAGTACCCCCTGTAGATTGACTACCATTATACTCAATGCAATCAACACAGCCAATACAGTAAGGGCGATCACCGTTAATCGTATAGAAAGGTTAACACTATACGTATTCACCTTACAAACAGGAGCAGGCAGGGTATCAGATTTATGTTCTTTAAATGCAGAACGAAAGTAGCTCTGCCATCCTTGTTTTGGAAAAGATATCTCAGGACTAATTGGCTTTAAATTTTCGTTCGTAGCAGCAAGATTAAAGTAAGACATAATTATATTGTAAAAATTTTCTTGGCATTCAAATCTGAAGAAAAGAAATCCGTAGATTGTTATACTTATTTACCAAATCAAATTTTTAATCGACTCATGAAAAAACAACATTCTCATTATACCAAAAATAATCTTTTATTACTTCTTTCTATATTGCTTGGGCTGGGTTTAGGAAGTTTGCAATCTCCTTGGATTGTTTATTCTGCCGAGTGCATAACAAATACTTTTCTAAAATTCTTACGTCTACTTAGTATCCCTTTGGTATTCTGTGCCCTTGGTTCAACCATTACTTCCATACAAAATTTCAATACTATGATGATCTTAGGAAAAAGAATTTTATACTATACACTACTGACGACACTAATCGCTGCTTCTATTGGACTTCTTCTCTTCTTTTTACTTAACCCCCATATGAATCAAGAGACGCTATCCACAACTACAAAGTGTAACCCCCTAGGATATTTAGATGTTCTTGCTGACAGCCTACCAGAAAATATCTTCAAGCCATTTATTCAAGGAAATGTAATCTCAGCTGCTTGCTTAGCAATCATGGTAGGAACTGCAGCTCTATTTCTTAAAGAAAAAGAAAAAACCTTTGTTCAGCAATTTTTTAATTCATTTTTCTCTATCTTTCTTAACCTCGCTAGGGGTGGTCTAAAGCTTCTCCCCATAGCAATGATTGGATTCTCTGTCCTCTTGTTTAAAGAATTTAAAGATCAGGGCAATCTTCCCATCTTTAGTAAGTATCTGCTTTGCGTTATAGGAGCCAACCTCTCACAAGGTTTGATTGTTCTCCCCATACTACTTAAAATAAACAAAGTCTCTCCTTTAAAAATTGCCAAAGCAATGTCTCCTGCACTCGTGACTGCTTTCTTCTCAAAATCATCAGCAGCAACATTACCCCTAACTATGGAACTTGCTGAAGACGAATTGAAAATAAATAAGAATCTTTCTCGATTTAGCTTCCCGCTATGCTCTGTCATTAATATGAATGGGTGCGCTGCTTTTATTCTAATTACTGTTTTTTTTGTTGCGACTTCAAATGGCATGGTCATCACTCCACTCATGTCTTTAGGATGGGTTTTCTTTGCCACTCTCGCAGCTATAGGAAATGCAGGGGTTCCCATGGGATGCTACTTTCTTACCCTTTCTCTTCTTACATCTATGAATATTCCTTTATCCATACTAGGTCTCATTCTACCTTTTTATACTGTATTAGATATGATAGAAACTTCTCTCAATGTCTGGTCTGATTGCTGCGTAGTTAGTATAGCAAATCAACAACTCTCGAAAACACTTTCGCTATAGAGGAGGACTTAAAGCATGAATAAAAAACACGCCAGTTTTTCATCTCGATTAGGATTTATATTTTCTATGATAGGGATTGCCGTTGGAGCAGGAAATATCTGGCGTTTCCCGAGAGTTGTTGCTCAGAATGGAGGTGGCGCATTCCTAATTCTTTGGTTGAGTTTTTTATTTTTATGGTCAATCCCATTGATTATTATTGAACTTTCTATTGGAAAACTCACCCAAAAAGCTCCTATAGGAGCTTTAATTAAAACTGCGGGAAAAAAGTTTGCTTGGGCTGGAGGCTTCATTACTCTTGTTACCACATGTATACTTGCCTACTACTCTACAATTGTAGGTTGGGGATTAAGCTACTTTTATTACGCGGTTTCAGGAAAAATTAACCTCGGAAATGACTTTGCAAAATTGTGGACATCGCACTATCAGAGTTCTATTCCTCTATGGGCCCACCTGATTTCTTTAGGACTAGCCTATCTTGTAATCCGCAAAGGTATTGTTCGTGGGATTGAAAAATGTAATAAAATTCTGATCCCCGCATTCTTCCTATGCACAATTGCCCTACTTTTACGAGCAGTGACTCTCCCAGAAGCCGTCCAAGGAATCAAACAACTCTTTATTTGTGACAAAAGTTCTTTTACTAACTACAAAGTATGGATAGAAGCTCTGACGCAAAATGCTTGGGATACGGGAGCTGGATGGGGGTTACTACTCGTCTATGCGGGCTTTGCTTCAAAGAAAACTGGTGTTGTTACAAACGGAGCTCTAACAGCTATATGTAATAATCTTGTTTCCTTAATCATGGGAATCATTATCTTTTCAACATGTGCCTCTTTGGATATTTTAGGAACTGCACAGTTACAAGATGGGGCAGGAGCCTCAAGTATAGGAATCACCTTTATTTACTTGCCCGAGTTATTTACTCGTTTGCCTGGAGGCGCTTACCTAACTACATTGTTTAGCTCGATTTTCTTCCTTGCATTTTCCATGGCAGCACTCTCTTCCATGATTTCCATGCTCTTTCTTCTCTCACAGACACTATCAGAATTTGGAGTAAAGCCCTACATTTCTGAAACCTTAGCAACAACGATTGCATTTATCCTGGGCATTCCTTCTGCACTTAGTATAACATTTTTTACTAACCAAGATACCGTTTGGGGAATTGCACTTATCGTAAACGGTCTGATCTTTATTTACGCGGCTTTAGCCTACGGCCTTCCTAAATTAAGAAAAGAAATTATTAATGCAATTCCTGGAGATCTAACTCTAAACAGAGCCTTTGACTACACAATAAAATATTTGCTGCCAATTGAAGGCTCTCTTCTTTTAGGATGGTATTTCTATGAAGGACTCTTCCCTGAAAATAGTCAATGGTGGAATCCCATTTCTCTCTATAGCCTGGGGAGTCTGGTTTTACAATGGTCTTTAGGACTCATTATTTTATGGAAGTTCAATAAACAACTTTATTTAAGGTTTTCCCGTTGTAATCATGAAATTTTATAAATCCTAACAAGCTTGCCCTTGCCTAAAAACAAGGGGTCATAAAAATTAAAGGGGGGAGGGCAAAATACTTTATATTTTGCATAGAGAAAAATTATTTAAAGCTTGAAAATAACGTTTCCCTCAACCTAATATGTTTGGCAAATCTATTATTTCTAACAAGGAAAATATAATGTCAGCACCTACATCAACCCCACAACAATTGTCAGACCAAATCACTTGCTTAAATGTCCAAATGGGAGAGCTGAATGCGCAAGTAAAAGAGAACAGAAGTGATATTGAAGCCCTACAAATCGTCACTACAGCCTTAGCTGCTTCTAGTGAGACACTAACATCACAAGAAATTTGCGCAATAAGAACAGCAACAGCCTTAGTCTTATCTGCTACAGAAAAATCTGGCACTAAAACTGCAACTCAAGGACCCGTCACTGTACGGCCTCCATGTACATTCAAAAAAGTATTAGCAGTCGTATTAACAATAATTGCTTTACTTGCAATTGCTATACTTATAGCTTGTATTATTGCTGTTTGCGGAGGATTCCCCTTACTTCTATCATTTCTTAACCTATACACTGTAGGCGCCTGTGTATCATTACCAATTATAGCTTCTGCGTCAGTTGCACTTATTTGCTTGTGCGTATTTGCAACGAACTCCCTATGTAAACCAGTACTTACTGTCCACACAACAAAATAATAAGTAAAAAACATAAGAAAAAGTAGTAGTGATTTTATGACATCGATCCCTCAGACAAGTGCTAATCTTCTTAGTGAATCTTCGTTTATTCCAGATTCAGAGCAACAACCAATACGCCATCCTCTTCCAGAATCTGCTCAGTTGGCAGAAATGGCTACTCAGCTTCGGTTATTGTCCGACACGGTAATTCAACAACAACGAGAACGAACACCAACAACCGCACCTGTTATAATTCAAGTAGCTAGTCCTGCTGCAGGAAGAGCACCTACTTCTTCTCTACCAACCCCAGGAGACGAACCTCATCCTAGACCGCCTGTTCCACCAGCGCAAATAGAAAGCGAGCTAGCTTCTCTGAGAGCCGAGTTGACGCTGATACGATCTACTCTACAACAAAGCGCAAAAGGAACTCGTACAGGAGTTTTAGTTGTTACTGCAATCCTAATGACGATTTCCTTGCTTGCTATTATTATTATTGTACTGGCGGTCCTTGGATTTACTGGCGTATTGCCGCAAGTAGCTTTATTACTTCAAAGTAATGCTAACCTTATTTGGGCTATGGTCAGTGCTTCTATTATTTGCTTTATCTCATTAATTGGAACTCTAGGGTTAATTTTAACAAACAAGAATACACCCATACGTCCTTCTTAAAATAATAAATTAAATTAGAATAAGTAATATTGATTTTCTCCATACCTTCCTTGCAATTAATCACTTGGTTCTTATAAAATGATTTCTTTTGCTTGGGTAGGTATGGAGTATGCAGAGAATTTTGCGCCTGCTGTTTAACCTACATCATGGAGAAGAAAAAAGGGCTTTCCTTTTTTTTCTCTTAGGACTGGTCTGGGGAATAGGTTGTTATGGTACTCTCGCTCTAGCCGAAGGCCTATTTATTGAAAAATTAGGGTCCGCAGAATTGCCAAAAGTTTACTTGGGTTCTTCTCTGATCCTTTGTATTTTTTCATCTTTAATTCTTTATAATCTTTTTAAAAAACATATTTCCGCAACAGCACTTTTCTTAATTCCTGTTTCTTCATCTATTCTTTGTAATCTTTATCTTATTTTTTTTTCCATCTTCGATATTAATCTCCCACGTTCTCCTCTATTCTTCTACCGGATTGCAATCTGGAGTTTAACTATCCTCTCGTATACAAGTTTTTGGGGATTTGTAGATCAATTTTTTAATTTACAAGATGGGAAACGGCATTTCTGTATTTTTAATGCCATCATCTTCTTGGGAGATGGTATCGGCAGCGGAATCATAGCTAGCCTAATACACACTATAGGGATCCAGGGGATCCTTATTTTATTTACAGCAGCCCTTGTGCTTACATTTCCTATAGTATTTTATGTTTCAAAATCACTCAAAGCCCTGTCCGATGATCATGACCTTTTCATAGATACAGGCCACCCCCCACCCCTCTCAAAAGCTTTGAAACTTTGTTTTTATGATAAATACACTTTTTATCTGCTTTGCTTTTATTTTCTTATGCAGTTGTTAGCCATTGCTACAGAGTTTAACTATTTAAAAATCTTTGAAATTCAATTTGCTTCCAAGGAAGAATTTAAACTAGTTGCCCATATCGGAAAATGTTCCTTATGGATTTCTTTAGGAAATATGTGCTTTGCCCTCTTCGCTTACAGTAGAATAGTAAAGCGCCTTGGGGTCAATAATATCATTTTATTCGCCCCACTATGTTTCTTAAGCCTCTTCCTATGTTGGACCTTTAAAACAACCCTTGGTATCGCCGTCCTTGCTATGGTAGTACGTGAGGGCGTTACCTACGCTCTCGATGACAATAACCTTCAACTATTAATCTACGGAGTCCCTAATAAAATCCGAAACCAAATCCGTATTGTAGTCGAATCCTTTATAGAACCTATCGGCATGTTGGTTTGGTCTTTAGTCTGTCTCTTTTCTCCACAACAATATGTTTTCTGCCTGGTAATCTCGCTAATAGCCACTGTTCTGGTTTGCTTCGTACGCTCTTACTATGCAAAGGCTATTCTTAAAAATCTATCCGCACAAGCCCTACAACTTAGCCGCTCTATGCAGGATTGGACTAAATCTATGACGGTCAAACAAAAGAGACAAGTGGAACTCTTCTTACTCGCCCATCTTAAACACCCCAGTGAGCGTCACCAAACATTTGCTTTCCAACATCTCTTAAATCTAGCAAGCCGCAGTGTCCTTCCAAGCCTTCTTGCTCATATGAACAAACTGAGCCTACCCAATAAACTGAAGACTATAGACATGCTAAAATCTAGCTTATGGGCTAAAGATTTTTTAACCCTAGAGCTTCTTAAACGCTGGACAAGTATTTTCCCACATCCTGCCATCGCCTCGGCCATACATCTTTATTTTGCAGAACATGATCTTCTACATATCACCCATATTGCTGAAGATCTCTATGACACTGTTGGAGATAAACTTCTCGCTGCAATTCTTACTGTAAGAAGACAGGAAGCTCATGGACCCTACAGAGACCTTGCGGACAAGCGTCTTAAAGAACTACTTAACTCTAATCAACCTGAAGACATCATAAAGGGCTTAACCATACTCAAGTTAGAAAAAAATCCTGAGAACTTTCCTATTCTTTTAGACTTCTTAAATATCACAAACGAAGATATCTTGATTGTCGCTTGTAAAGCCCTACACACCTCTGTTAGAGCTAATCACAAACCCTATTGCCGCAAACTTCTTAAAATATTACGACAATGCTCCCATAATGGTGAAGCAAGTCAATACCTATTAAAAACAATTAGCGTTGCTTTCGACAGTTCATTAGTGAAAGATCTACTGATGACGACATCACAACTGAAAAATACCTCTAGAAAATATGCTGAGGCTATGATTGGAAACTTGGATAAAGAGGTTGCTCCAGCATTTCTTCAAGTCCTCACCGACGAAGGCACACATAATCGTTGTCGTATCCTTGCCACTAAAGCCCTCTGTAAAATCGATAACTGGCTGTTGAAAAAACACGCATATAAAATTGTAAAGTCTAAAGCAAGTAAGGCACTATTTTATTCTTATCACGGTCATTATATTCAAAAGAAATATCCTACGTACAATCTGAGTTTGCTGGTAAACACTTTAAATTCCAATTATTATGCTGAGGTAAACTTCATTCTGTCACTTCTAGGAATTCTTGGCTCCATGGAACATTCTGATGTACTTATTCGAGCATTAACTAGTAAAAATCAAAAAATCAAAGCTCAAGCCTTAGAATCTTTAGAGAAAAACTGCGATAGCCACCTATTCTCTTTACTAGAACCCTTCGTTAATCAACCAGGCATATGCTATAGTGAGAAACACTACTTTAAATGCGGTGTGATTCCACTAACTCTTAAAGAACTTTTAAATATGATGGAAAGCTCTCCATCATATTTAAACAAGCTAACAGCACAGCAACTCAAGCAGGAACTTTCTTACTGCGATCCAGACTTCCAATCTGTAAACACTATCTATAACCAGGAACACGAAGACTTCATTACAGAGGAATCAGAAACCCCAATCTCTTTCTTATCTATCTAAAAATACAATGAGAACCCTTTCTGAGTCCTATATGTAGAAGGGCTACAATTAATTTATAAGTTTCTGAGTAGAGGAAAAATCAATTTCAATTGTTCCCTCTTGAAACTCTTTTATCATAAAGGTAACATTTACCTATCAAGTATACTAAATATCTGTGGGGATTTAAAATCTTTGATTTTAACAACACTGATTCTTTTTAAAGCATTGTGAAGGCATCAAACTACCCAAATCATGGTTGTTGTTCGCATCTTTCCCCGCTCTTAGAAAATGATGTTTCGGGAAAATAATAGAATCTCAAAAAGGGTACGTCCGTGCATTTACTTTTGTCAAAAACTAAAAATATGGTGTAAATAAGGAACTTTTTTATGAATTTAATCGATCGTGCTTTCCTATTAAAAAAAACCATTATATTCCAATCTTTAGACATGGATCTTCTTTTAACAATCGCGGATAAAACTGAAACTATAATATTCAAGCCTGGAAGCAATGTATTCTCCATAGGGCAACCTGGATTCAGCTTTTATATCATTGTAGAAGGCTATATTACTATTTCTAAAGAAAAACTAGAGGCTCATCTAAATTTAAAACCCTTAGATTGTTTTGGAGAAGAAAGCCTATTTAACAACAAGCTCAGGGAATACAATGCCTCTGCGAATACGCAAGTCCGCATGCTAGTTCTCAGCAAAGGACAGATTCTAAATATAGTGGAAGAATGCCCTTCTGTAGCTCTATCTTTTTTAGAGTTATATGCTAAACAAATCGGTTTCAGACAGCCTTAAGCATCTCCTGGAAACAAATTACATCAATGCAAATGAAGGGTTTCATTACATTAAAAGTGGGACTTTAAATGAAATCTATTTTATAGAAAAAAAACGGCGCACCCTATTCACTGTCGAAAAACAATAGAATGCAATATCTTTAGAAAAGATTACGGCGCACCCAAAATATAAGAAGGCTTACTGCTCCTCAGCTTGACGCTTTTTGATATAATTAAATACATCACCGACAGTACGAAGTTTCTCAGCATCTTCTTCGGAGATTTCAAAAGCAAATTTTTCTTCTAAAGTCATAATCAATTCTGTCAAATCTAAGCTATCGGCATTCAAGTCTTCGATAAAAGAAGAATTTTCATTAACTTCTTTTGGATCTACTCCTAACTGCTCAACAATAATTGCTACTACATCATCTTCTAAACTCATTGCTTATATCCTTTTAATATTTAAACTATACAACACTTAGCTATTCCCTAGGGAAAAAGAGAATTAGTATCGCAAAAAATCATTTTTTATTCGACGGTTACTTAATTAGTTAGAAAAGAGAAATTTTCAAATCCTTTTCTCTCATTGTCTTAGTAAGTCAATCCTCCGTCTACAACCAGCGTCTGCGCAGTCATATAACCCGATAACTGGGATGCTAAAAATAACGCGACACGAGCAATATCTTCAGGATTTCCAGCTCTCCCCATAGGAATCATCTTCAGCCATTCGGCTTTTAAATTATCATTCAAAACACTTGTCATATCTGTTTCAATAAAACCAGGAGCAATGCAGTTGACACGAATATTTCTTCCAGCGACTTCTTTAGCTAAAGATTTTGTGAAAGCAATCATCCCAGCCTTAGCAGCGGCATAGTTCGTTTGCCCAGGACTCCCCATCTTAGCAACAATAGAAGCCACATTTATAATAGACCCCGAACGTGCCTTCATCATATGTCGAATCACCGAAGAGCATGTATAGTATAAAGAATCTAAATTGGTGTTAATAACGGATTGCCAGTCTTTCTCAGACATACGCATAAGCAAGTTATCCCTGGTAATCCCTGCATTATTTACCAAAATATCTATTTTGTTATGGTTATCTAAAAACTTCTGCATGGAATCTTTAACTTCACTACAATGACTCACATCCACACGAGCAAATGAAACTGCACCACCCAAGCCTGTTAAACTTTCTAAAACAGTTTGACCGCGCTCCTCACTCAATCCCCAAATTTCTACGTCGGCTCCACTCTCAAGAAAAAGCTTAGCTATGCCAAATCCAATTCCTCGAGTTCCTCCAGTAACTATAGCTTTTTTCCCTATTAATGTTATATCCATACAAATCATGCCTCTGTTAAGAATTTTTCAATCTGTGCAACAGTACCAAGACTTGAGATTGGTTTACAAATCCCCATAGAACGATTTAAACCAGATAAAACTTTTCCTGGACCTAATTCTAAAAACTCATCCACTTCTGGTTCGATATGATAACAGCTCTGATACCATAACGTAGGAGATGTTATTTGCCGAGCTAAACACTCTCGAATTTCTTCGTTAATTACTAAAGATTTTCCAACAACATGCGAAACTAAAGGAAGGGGAGAATCTTTCATAGCGAGCCCATAAATATCTGGAGCTAAACCGTCTTGCGCAGTTTGCATTAAAGGAGTATGAAATGCTCCAAATACATTTAAACGAACCGCTTTTTTACATCCTAAATCACGAAATAAATCGATAGCTTCGTCTACTTTTTCCTCTATTCCCGCTACTACAAGCTGTTTTGGTGAATTATAGTTAGCAATCCAAATTCCTTGACCAAGACTTTTTATATTTTCCTCTATAACTTCAGAGGGAAGCCCTAGTAAAGCAGCCATAGCCCCAGGGCTCTGCTTGCAAGCTTCATTCATCAATAGACCGCGCTTTCTAACAAGCTCAAGGCCGTCATTCATTGAGATTCTATCACAAGCAACTAAAGCAGTATATTCCCCTAAACTCAATCCAGAAACAAGAGAAGGTTGAATAGAAGACCGCTGAGATAGGACCTTCATTACAGCAATGCTGTGAAGATAGATAGCTAGCTGGCTATGCACTGTTTCCATTAAAAGATTCTCAGGACCTTCAAACATAATTGAAGTCAAAGAAAATCCCAATCTTTCATTAGCAAAATCAAAAAGATCGGCAACTTCAGGATACTGCACATATAAATCTTGTCCCATGCCTACATATTGGCTCCCTTGTCCTGGGAACAAAAAAGCATAATGTTTTTTCATTAAATCATCGTCCTTATTAGACTTGCTCTAAAACTACCGCGCCCCATGATAAACCGCCCCCAAAGGCTGCTAAAAGTAAATAATCATGGAGCTTGACGGATTCTGTATGGACCAATTCATCCAAAGCAATACCCACAGACGAGGCAGCAGTATTTCCATACTTATGTAAACTTTTAAAAACTCTAGATTCATCAATATCAAAACGCTTCGCTAGAGCATCTATAATTCTTTCATTAGCTTGATGAGGCACAAACCAGTCTATATCCTCTTCTTGAATGCCCGCCAAAACTATTGAATTTTTAGCTGCTGTTTCCATACGCCTCACAGCATGCTTAAAGACTTCTTTTCCTTCCATAGCAATAAAATGTTTTCCTGATTTTAAAGTCTCTTCAGAAGCAGGAAAACGACTTCCTCCAGCAGGAAGACTTAACAACTCCCCTAACTTACCATCTGCACCTAAACACAATCTATTAATCTCTAAAGATCCTGGCCGACTCTTTCCTACGACACAAGCGGCTCCTCCATCTCCAAAAAGCACACAGGTATTGCGATCTGTATAATTTACAAAAGAAGATAGCTTGTCGGCAGCAATTAATAATACATAGTTATACGTATCCGATTCTACATAAGCCTTCGCTACAGATAGACCATACAAATAGCCAGTACAAGCTGCCTGACAATCAAACGTAGGAACCTCTTCAATGCCTAAATATGCTTGAGCAAGCGCTCCGCTTGATGGAAAAATATAGTCAGGGGCCGCTGTAGAGAAAACAATACAATCAATCTGATCCTTGTTTAAACCAGCATTGATTATAGCTTTCTCTGCAGCCATCGCTCCCATAAAAGAAGTATACTCTTGAGGTCCAGCAATACGACGCTCTTTGATCCCCGTTCTGCTGACGATCCATTCATCAGAGGTATCTACCATTTTTTCTAAATCTGCGTTTGAAAGAACTTTTTTAGGCAGATAGGAACCCGTTGCCCAAATTGCTGCTTTTTTATTTTTATTCACAGAGAACCACAAGTAAAGAAAAAAGCTAGTATACTATTCAAAGAGTTTATACTCTAACCTTAATTTAGGCTCTAGACCTGAATATAAAAATAAAATTCACATCGCCATGATAAAATATCCAGACTACTTATCTAAATTAATTTTCTTTTTACGCAAACTTCCAGGAATTGGATTTAAAACAGCAGAAAAACTCGCTTTTGAACTCATCTCTTGGAACAGCGAGCAATTAAAAATATTAGGCGACGCTTTTCATAATGTTGCTAGTGAGCGTAGTCTCTGTTCATTGTGTTTTACTCTGAAAGAATGTAAAGAAGCCAACTGTCACTTTTGTAGAGAAGAAAGAGATAACCAAATTCTATGTATTGTTGCTTCTCCAAAAGATGTTTTCTTTCTAGAACGTTCTAAAGTATTCCAAGGACGTTACCATGTTCTTGGCTCACTTTTATCGCCAATTACAGGAAAACACATAGAAAACGAACGCCTCTCAATTTTAAAATCACGCATAGAAACTCTACGCCCGAAAGAAATTATCCTCGCCATCGATGCAACCTTAGAAGGAGATGCCACTGCTCTTTTTCTAAAACAAGAATTACAACATTTTTCTATAAGTATTTCCCGTTTAGCTCTAGGTCTTCCGATAGGCTTATCTTTTGATTATGTAGATTCAGGAACACTCGCAAGAGCTTTTTCTGGACGCCACTCGTATTAATTCTCTCATCCTAAAAATAAACAAAACCTTTCTCTCTATTCAAGTTTTCTTACCCTCCCTCTACACAATTAATTATCGAATTTGCCTAAAAACCATGTAATCAGTAGAGTTATTTGAGCGACGAGATTTATCAAGCTTTCTAAGGAAGCAAAAATCTGCTGAAATATTCAGGCTCTAGTTTGAGCAGTAAGAATGCCCATAATTAAGACGGGAAAAAGTCAAACACGGTTTAAATTTCTTTAGAAATACAAAAATAATCTAAGTAGTAAGGTCTTGTTAAAAAACTTCTTTGTCCCTATTTTTGTGCTTACCTCATTATCTGATAAACAAGCTTTCTATCTAGGGAAGACTCTTTGGAATGCTCATCATGCGAAATAAAATTATCTTGCAAATATCTATTTTAGCGTTAATCCAAACCTCTTTAACTTTATTTTCTGCAGAAAAAGTTAAAGAAGGCCATGTAGTGGTAGACTCTATCACAATCATAACAGAAGGAGAAAATGCTTCAAATAAACATCCCTTACCGAAATTAAAGACCAGAACTGGGGCTCTTTTTTCTCAGTTAGATTTTGATGAAGACTTGAGAACTCTAGCTAAAGAATACGACTCTGTTGATCCTAAAGTAGAATTCTCTGAAGGGAAAACTACAATTGCCCTTCACCTTATAGCTAAACCCTCTATTCGAAAAATTCGTATCTCAGGGAATCAAGTCGTTCCCGAGCATAAAATTCTTAAAACCCTACAAATTTATCATAATGATCTCTTTGAACGAGAAAAATTTCTTAAAGGTCTTGATGAGTTAAGAACCTATTATCTCAAGCGAGGATATTTTGAATCAAATTTAGACTATAGCCTAGAACACAACCAAGAAAAAGGTTACATCGATATTTTAATTCAAATTAATGAAGGTCCCTGCGGAAAAATTAAGCAGCTTAAGTTTTCAGGAATTTCGGGATCAGAAAAATCGGATATCGAAGAATTTGTTCAAACAAAACAGTATTCCATAACTACAAGTTGGTTTACTGGAGCTGGAGTATATCACCCAGATATTGTTGAACAAGATAGTTTGGCAATTACGAATTATCTACATAATAATGGTTATGCCGATGCTACAGTCACTCCTCACTATGAGGTTGGTGATAAAGGAAATATTCTTCTCTACATGGATATCAATAAAGGGCCTCGATATACCTTAGGTCACGTCCATATCCAAGGGTTTGAAGTTTTGCCAAAACGCCTTATAGAAAAGCAAACACAAGTTGGCCCCAATGACCTTTATTGTCCCGATAAAATATGGGACGGAGCTCATAAGATCAAACAAACGTATGCAAAGTACGGGTACATTAATACCAATGTTGATGTCCTTTTTGTTCCTCACCCAAACCGCCCGATTTATGATGTGACTTATCAGGTAAGTGAAGGATCTCCTTATAAAGTTGGTTTAATTAAAATTACCGGAAATACCCATACAAAATCTGACGTTATTTTACACGAAACAAGTCTCTTCCCAGGAGATACATTCAATCGCCTAAAGTTAGAAGATACAGAACAACGTTTAAGAAATACAGGCTACTTCCAAAGCGTGAGCGTCTATACGGTTCGTTCTCAACTTGATCCTATGGGCAATGCTGATCAATACCGAGACATTTTTGTAGAAGTTAAAGAAACAACAACAGGAAACCTGGGTTTATTTTTAGGATTCAGTTCTCTCGATAATCTTTTTGGAGGAGTAGAACTATCTGAAAGCAATTTCGACCTATTTGGAATTAGAAATTTATTTTCTAAAGGATTTCGTTGTCTACGAGGTGGCGGAGAACATCTCTTCTTAAAAGCCAACTTTGGAGATAAAGTCACAGACTATACTTTGAAATGGACGAAACCTCATTTTTTAAACACTCCTTGGATTTTAGGAATTGAATTAGATAAATCGATTAATAGAGCCCTATCCAAAGATTATGCTGTCCAAACATATGGTGGTAACGTTAGCACAACATATATCTTGAGTGAGCACCTTAAATACGGTCTATTTTATCGGGGAAGTCAAACGAGTTTACATGAAAAACGTAAATTTCTTTTAGGACCAAATATAGACAGCAATAAAGGATTTGTCTCTGCTGCTGGTGTTAACTTAAATTATGATTCTATAGATTCCCCTAGAAACCCAACGACAGGCATTCGTGGCGGGGTTACCTTCGAAGTTTCTGGTTTGGGAGGAACATACCATTTTACAAAACTCTCTTTAAACAGCTCTATATATAGAAAACTTACGCGTAAGGGTGTTTTAAAAATCAAAGGAGAAGCTCAATTTATTAAACCCTTTAGCAATACTACAGCTGAAGGAGTTCCTATTAGTGAGCGCTTCTTCTTAGGTGGAGAGACTACAGTTCGGGGGTATAAATCCTTTATGATTGGTCCAAAATACTCTGCTACAGAACCTCAGGGAGGATTGTCTTCGCTCCTTATTTCAGAAGAGTTCCAATATCCTCTTGTCAGACAACCTAACATTAGTGCCTTTGTATTCTTAGACTCAGGTTTTGTTGGCCTACAAGAGTATAAGATCTCTTTAAAAGATTTGCGTGGTAGCGCTGGATTTGGTTTACGCTTCGATGTAATGAATAATGTTCCTGTTATGTTAGGATTTGGATGGCCTTTCCGTCCTACAGAAACTTTGAATGGAGAAAAAATTGATATATCTCAGCGCTTCTTTTTTGCTTTAGGAGGTATGTTCTAAGATATAAATTAGGACTATAACAAAGGAAATCTTTGTTGTTTTCAGAAAAGGCTTTTGGTACCCTTTTTGTATATTCAAGTTAGTACAGGTGATTATGAAAAAATTATTATCTTCCACACTTCTTCTTTTTTTAGGATCGATGACTACAGCTCATGCGAATTTAGGTTACGTTAATTTAAAGCGATGCCTTGAAGAATCCGATCTAGGCAAAAAAGAAACTGAAGAATTGGAAGCTATGAAACAGCAGTTTTTAAAAAACGCTGAAAAAATAGAAGAAGAACTCTCTTCTATCTATAATAAATTACAAGATGAAGATTACATGGAAAGTTTATCGGATTCTGCTTCTGAAGAGTTAAGAAAAAAATTCGAAGATCTTTCAGGAGAGTACAACGCATTCCAATCTCAGTACTATCAATCTATCAATCAAAGTAATGTTAAACGCATTCAAAAGCTGATTCAAGAAGTAAAGGTTGCTGCAGAATCTGTGCGAGCCAAAGAAAAACTAGAAGCTGTCCTTAATGAAGAAGCTGTCTTAGCAATAGGACCTGATGCTGATAAAACAACCGAAATTATTGCTATTCTTAACGAATCTTTCAAAAAACAAAACTAGTTACATAAGTTTAAGGAGTTTTCTATGTCCGAAGCACAAGTCTATACTCTTAAACAGTTAGCTGAGCTACTACAGGTCGAAGTTCAAGGAAATATAGAAACTCCTATTTCTGGTGTTGAAGATATTAGCCAAGCTCAAGCTTGCCACGTTGCTTTTTTAGATAATGAGAAATACGCTAATTTTCTAAAAAACACCGAAGCTGGTGCTATTATTTTATCTAAATCTCAGGCAACGCAATACGCCCAGCTAAAAAAGAACTTTCTCATTACTAATGAATCTCCTTCTCTAACATTTCAAAAATGTATAGAACTGTTTATTGAACCAGTAACATCAGGATTTTCTGGAATCCATCCTACTGCAGTGATTCACCCTAATGCGCATATCGAAGAAAATGTAACAATAGAACCTTATGTTGTTATTAGCCAACATGCCCGTATCGCCTCTGGAACACACATCGGAGCTGGAAGTATCATTGGAGCCCATAGTGTTATAGGGACTAACTGTCTCATCCATCCTAAGGTTGTGATTCGAGAAAGAGTTATCGTGGGAAATCGTGTAACTATTCAACCAGGAGCTGTTTTAGGATCCTGTGGTTTTGGTTATATTACAAATGCTTTTGGTCATCATAAACCCCTAAAACATCTAGGCTACGTGATTTTAGGTGATGATGTAGAAATCGGAGCCAATACCACGATCGATCGGGGTAGATTTAAAAATACCATTGTCCATGAAGGAACTAAAATAGATAATCAAGTACAAATAGCTCATCATGTAGAGGTTGGAAAACACAGCATCATTGTTGCGCAAGCAGGTATCGCAGGTTCTACAAAAATCGGTGACCATGTAATCATTGGAGGGCAAACGGGAATTACTGGCCATATTTCTATTGCTGACCATGTAATCATGATTGCTCAAACTGGGGTCACAAAATCCATCACCTCTCCAGGCATTTATGGAGGTGCCCCCGCGCGACCCTATCAAGAGACGCATCGTTTGATAGCTAAAATTCGGAATCTTCCTAAAACTGAAGAAAGATTAAGTAAATTAGAGAAGCAAGTAAAAGATCTATCGGCACTCGGTGTTCCAGTTGTCCCTTCAAAGATCTAAAAATTGTATTTGAAATGTATTAGTTCAATTCTAGAATCCAAGAATAAAATTTCGTTTTTATTTGAACTTCTTCGTTCTAGATCCATAAAGCAAGAAAGCTATTGATAATTAATTTTAACTAATGACCTCACTATTGAGTACACATAGAACTTAGTCCTCTTTTTATCATTAGAATCTTCATGACATTTTTATTTAAAATTTCTGGACTAATTTGTCCTGAGCGCACTAATTGAATAACCATTTTCATTCCGAAATTAAATTCGTTAAGATTAGAAAAGATGAAGCCCTCCCCTCCAGAATTCAAAGCTTTTGCAGTATGGTCTGTATCGGAAAGTATAGACGGACTGATAAACTTCAATGAAGAAAAATCCACATGTAAAGCAAGTCCACGAATTGTATTTGCTAAACTATACCTTAGGGCAATAGGACTACATGAAGCAGAAGGTATAGTAGGCATATCGCCACTATAAATACGTGCTTGAATATTTCCGCTATGTTTAAGTCCTTGAATTAATTTCGCATAGTTTAATAAATCTATATATACAATCTCTTTAAAAATTAAAGTGAAAGCCACTCCATATTGTTTTAATAAAATGCCTAAATCCTTACCTAGATCATTCATATTCTGAAAACTTATAAGAGAAATATTCCGATAAGCTAAATAATAATGCAGGCTATTTACAACGGTAGTTCCTAGAAGAAGCGGTAAGTCTAGCTTCTTGTTAATAGAACGAATACACTCACATTGTTGTTCGAATGATCCACAACAAAGCAAGACTCCACCTAAACCTGTCGAATCTTTTAAATGGTGAATGACTTCGGCACATTCTTCCCATTTGCTATCACATGGAGGAGAATAAAAAAATAGTTGAGCTATTTTTTTATCTATCGAAGTTAGCATTGCAAAAAGTTCTTTGGTTTGCTCAAGCTCTTCATTTTTGTATGGCAACCATTGGGTTTTTTTTAAATAGTGGTTCTTAGAATCAAATTCTCGATTTTGAAATTCTTGAGCAGAAGCAACAATACGTTTTGTTATGATTAAAAGCTTTTCTTCTAGTTCCTCGTTTTCTTTAGGTTTATCTTCACTCGGCCTCTGATCAAGACGTTTCACGACACCATCTATCGCATCCACGTAAAACTGATTGTGTCGATTAATTTTACGAGAAACGTCCATATGATATAATCCTTGTTATTCTCTTTAAATTGCCAAGGGAAACATATTAAAATTTTTTCGATTTTTTAAAAAAACTTAATTATTTTTTCTTCGGAATAGCCCTTGTCTTTTGAAACCCTGGATTCTATAATGAGGTGAAAAACCGTTCTCGAAGCGTCTCTCTTATGAAAAAGTTATGAATAGTTTAGGACCTTACAATATAGCTTCTCAGAGCATAGAGAAATCCACAGTAGAAAGTATCATAGATATTTATGGTTCTGCTTCCTGCATTAAGTTTTTAAAACAGATGGTTCTGATTCGTGAATTCGAAGCGCGAGGAGAAGAAGCCTATCTAGAAGGACTTGTTGGGGGGTTTTACCACTCCTATGCTGGCCAAGAAGCTGTAGCAACTGCTGCTATCGCAAACACGGGATCGGATCAGTGGGTCTTTTCTTCCTATCGCTGCCACGCCCTCGCTATTCTTCTCAATGTTCCCCTTCAAGAAATTGCTGCTGAGCTTTTAGGAAAAGAAACAGGATGCGCTCTAGGTCGTGGAGGATCCATGCATATGTGCGGACCAAATTTCCCTGGAGGGTTTGGCATTGTCGGAGGACAAATTCCTCTCGCAGCTGGAGCAGCGTTTACTATTAAATACCGTGAAGAAAAAAATAAAATTTCTTTATGTTTTATCGGAGATGGTGCGGTAGCTCAAGGAGTATTCCATGAAACCCTCAACTTCGTCTCCCTTCACCAACTGCCCCTCATGCTTATTATCGAAAATAACGGCTGGGGGATGGGAACATCTTTAAACCGCGCTATTGCCAAACAACCCATAGCAGAGTCTCAAGGAGCGTCTTACGATATCCGTGCGTTCACAATAAACGGTTTTGATTTATTCAACTCTCTTTTAGGTTTCAGAGAGGCTTATCGCTATATGCTGGATACAGAATCCCCAGTGTTAATTGAGTGTCTCTGTTCGCGATTCCGAGGGCACTCTGTATCAGATCCCAATTTATATAGATCAAAAGAAGAGATGCAGTGTTTATTTAAAAAAGATCCTATTGTTTCAGCTAAAGATTGGTTAATTCGATTAAAGGTTCTAACAGAAGAACAATTTCAAAACATGCGCGAAGAATGCAAAACCGCTGTTTTACAAGCGTTCTCTAAAGCAAAACTCTCCTCAGATCCGTCCGTCACTACATTAGAGGAAGGAGTCTATGCCTAAACATAAAACATTAGAAATTCGAGAAGCTCTCCGAGAAGCTATTGATGAAGAGATGTCTCGCGATCCTAATGTCTGTATTCTTGGTGAAGAGGTGGGCGATTACAACGGTGCTTATAAAGTAACCAAGGGCTTATTAGATAAATGGGGTCCCAAGAGAGTCATTGATACCCCTATTAGTGAAGCCGCCTTCTCTGGAATTGGAATAGGTGCCGCAATGTCAGGCCTTCGCCCTATTATAGAGTTCATGAGTTGGAATTTTTCCTTTGTAGCTGCAGACCAAATTATTTCTCATGCAGCTAAGATGCACTATATGACTGGAGGAAAATTTTCTGTTCCTATAGTTTTTCGTGGTCCTAATGGCGCTGCAGCTCAGGTCTCTTGTCAGCATTCTCATTGTGTTGAGTCATTATATGCCAATATTCCTGGTCTTATTATTATAGCCCCCTCGAACCCCTACGACACTAAAGGCTTATTAAAATCAGCAATCAGAAATAACAACCCCGTTCTTTTTTTAGAAAATGAGCTAGAGTATAACTTAAAAGGAGACGTCCCCACTGAAGAATACCTAGTTCCCATTGGGAAAGCACGTATAGTTCAAGAAGGGAACGATCTTACGCTCATTACTTATAGCCGCATGGTTTCTGTTACAAAAGAAGCCTGTTCTCTAGCAAAAAAACGTTGGGGCCTATCTATAGAAATTATTGACCTAAGAACAATCAAACCTTTGGACATATCCACACTTTTATCTTCGGTACAAAAAACTTCACGCTGTATTGTAGTTGAAGAGGGTCATTACTTTTCTGGGATTTCTTCTGAAATTATTACCCTGATTACTGAGCACGCTTTTGATGCTCTGGATGCTCCTCCTTTAAGAGTATGCCAGAAAGAAACTCCTATGCCCTATAGTAAAATCTTAGAGCAGGCAACTTTGCCTAACGTTAACCGAATCTTAGACACCATTGAAAAAGTCATGAGGTAAGTTTGTGATCTCTTTATTGAAAATGCCAAAGCTTTCTCCAACTATGGAAGTGGGTACCATAGTGAAATGGCATAAGAAAAATAATGATCAAGTCCTTTTTGGAGACGTTATTGTAGAGATCTCTACAGACAAGGCTGTTTTAGAATACACAGCGAATGAAGATGGCTGGATTCGTGAAATCTTGCGTGATGAAGGAGAAAAAATAGTTATAGGAACTCCTATTGCAGTCCTTTCCACAGATACGAACGAGCCCTTTAATCTAGAGGAAATTCTTCCGAAGACAGAATCTTCTAATTTTGAATTATCTCCAGAAGCTTCTCTTGAAGAGGTCTCTCCTTTAGCAAATCAACAAGCTTCGTCAGCAACATTTGCGACAGTGGGTTTTAAGCCAGAGCCACCCCTCACCTCACCTTTAATCTTGAAACGGTTAGACACTACTAACAATTTATCCCCATTAGCTAGACAACTAGCGAAAGAGAGAAACTTAGACGTCTCTTCAATTCAAGGAAGTGGTCCTGGAGGATGCATAGTAAAAAAAGATTTAGACAAAGCTCCTCTTAAAAGCATTGCTGGGTTTGGCTATCCAGAGTCTCCTGAAGTTCCTCCAGGGTCTTACCATGAGGAGAATCTTTCTCCGATTAGAGAAGTTATTGCCTCACGTCTACAAGCTGCCAAAATCTCTATTCCACACTTCTATGTAAAGCAGCAGGTGTATGCTTCGCCTCTCCTCAATCTGCTGAAAGAACTTCAGGCTCAAGGAATCAAAGTTTCTATTAACGATTGTATTGTACGTGCTTGTGCTCTAGCTCTCAAAGAATTCCCCTTAATCAATTCTGGATTCAACAGTGTTGATAATAAAATTATCCGTTTTGAAACTATCGATATCTCTATAGCTGTGGCCATTCCAGATGGAATTATTACCCCGATTATACGCTGTGCAGACCGTAAAAACCTGGGTATGATTTCAGCAGAAATTAAAAGCCTAGCATTAAAAGCAAAAAGCCAGTCTCTTGAAGAAACTGAGTATAAAGGAGGATCCTTCTGTGTTTCTAATTTAGGAATGACAGGAATCACCGAATTTACGGCTATCGTCAATCCTCCTCAAGCGGCTATTCTTGCTGTAGGAAGTGTTAGAGAACAAGCTCTTGTAATTGATGGGGAAATTGCTATAGGATCTACCTGTGTCCTCACCCTATCTGTAGATCATAGAGTGATTGACGGTTATCCCGCAGCAATGTTTATCAAACGATTACAAAAGATCTTAGAAGCCCCAGCGGTTCTATTATTAAACTAGGCATCTTTGAAACAAAATTAGAGTTCTTTTTATAGCAAAGACGCTCTAGAAATTCTAAATGACTAGCGCGTCTAAACTTTTTAGTTTCCTTCTCCAGAACAAGATTTTGTAGGAACATGCCAAATATCTTTGGCATAATCTTGAATAGCTCTGTCACTAGAGAAAAAACCCATCCCTGCAGTGTTATAAATAGAAGTCTTAGTCCATGAGTCTGGTTGCATAAAGAGTTGATTCACATTTTCATGGGCAGCGATATAAGATTCTAAATCAGCCAAGACAAAAAAAGGATCGCCTTCATGCAGTAGGCGGTGTACTATGGGTTTAAACAAATCTTTATCATTGCTACTGAAAAATCCTTGTTCTAGCAAATCTAAAACATGTCGAATCTTAGGATTCCTATCACAAATTCCCTGAGGATAGTATTCTCGACGCAATTGTACAATTTGCTCCTCTAAAAGACCGAAAATAAACATATTCTCCTTGCCAATATGCTCTGCCATTTCTACATTTGCACCGTCCATAGTTCCTATAGTCAGAGCCCCATTTAAAGCAAATTTCATATTGCCTGTTCCAGAGGCCTCCATTCCAGCCGTAGAAATCTGTTCCGAAAGATCTGTACCAGGAATGATATCCTCAGCCATAGAAACTCGATAGTTAGGTAAAAAAAGAACCTTGAGCTTATCATTGACTTGAGAATCTTGATTTACAACGTCAGCAACATTATTGATTAACTTAATAATTAGCTTAGCCAAGGCATAGCCAGGAGCTGCCTTACCAGAAAAAATTACTGTAGTGGCAACCACATTTTGATTAGGGTTTTCTTTCAAGTCATTATAAAAGTAGATGACTCTAAGGATATTCATCAATTGTCGTTTATACTCATGAATACGTTTAATATGACAGTCGAAGAGAGAATGGGGATCTACCCTTTCTCCAACTTCCCTGTAAATTTTATTGGTTAGGTCCTGCTTATTTCTTAACTTTACCTCTTTCCAATGATCTCGGAAGCCACTATCTTCAGCAAAAGAGCGTATCAAAGAAATGTGAGAAAGATCTACGACATAACGGTCACCTATAGTTTCATTCAAAAGCTTACTTAAACGAGGATTACAGAGAGCTATCCATCGTCGTGGAGTCACCCCATTTGTCACATTGATAAACTTCTCTGGGAAAAACTCATAAAATTCTTTAAAGAGAGTGTCTTTGATTAACTGAGAGTGGAGTGATGAAACTCCATTTACCTTTGCAGAACTTACTACAGCTAGGTTCGCCATGTTGATGTGTTTTTCACATCCCTCTTCAACAATCGATAAAGATCGACGCTTATCATCATTTTTAGGATAACGAGAACTTACTTTTTCCAACCAACGAGCATTGATTTCATAGATAATCTCTAGATGCCGAGGCAATAGCTTAGAGAATAAGTCCATAGGCCATCTCTCTAGAGCCTCTGGGAGAATCGTATGATTAGTATAATTAAATATGACTGTAGTCATCTCCCATGCCTTATCCCAAGGCACCTCTTCCCTATCGACTAAAATATGCATCATTTCAGCAATACCTAAAGCAGGATGGGTATCGTTTAACTGTACTACGACTTTATCTGGAAGATTATCCAAGGAAATGTGTGTCTTGGTATACCTGCGAATAATATCTTGAATAGTTGCAGAAACTAAAAAATACTCTTGTTTGAGGCGCAGTTCCTGTCCCTCGGTAATAGAATCGTTGGGATAGAGAACCCGAGAGATGTTTTCTATCAAAGCTATATCTTCTATGGCCTGAATATAATTCCCATGATTAAAATAGCTAAATTCAAAGCCACGCGGAGATTGTGCTTGCCATAGCCTTAGAGAGTTTACAGTATCATTGCCGTACCCTGGAATGGGAATATCATAAGCCATAGCTAATACCTCTTGGGTATCGACAAGATCAGCAACCTCTTTCCCTCGAGAATCAGTATAGTGAATCACTCTTCCATAAAAGGATACGGGATAAAGGTACTCTCCCCGGCAGATTTCCCAGGGATTTCCATAACGTAGCCATTCGTCAGGTGCTTCCTCCTGATATCCGTTGATAATCCTCTGATCAAAAATACCATAATCGTAGCGTATACCATAGCCATAGGCTGGAACTGCCAATGTCGCCATAGAATCCAAGTAACAAGCTGCCAGTCTCCCCAGGCCACCATTCCCTAACCCTGCATCCGATTCCATTTCTACAAGGTGATCAAAATCGTAATTTAAAGTTTTTAACGCCTTTCTTACTAAATCTAGAATTCCTAAGTTCAAAAGATTACTTTTTAAACTTCTTCCTAATAGGAATTCCATAGAAAGGTAGTAGACTCTTTTCACATCATTTTTGTAGTAGCTATTTTGAGTTTTCAGCCACCCCTTTGCCAGCCACTCCATAACAGTTTTAGCAACAGCCGTAAAGATATCTCTAGGAGATGCTGACTCTGGTGATTGTACAACACCTAAGTAAAGACGATCTAAAATCGCCTTTTTCATAGAATCAACGCTGACTTTGTTCTTATCAAAACTCAAAAAATCTTCCACAACGTAACCATTTCAAATACCATCTAGAACCTTCCATATGCGAAATTAAAAAAAAAAAAAAGAACTTCGCCTCAGTAAATCAAGGAGTGCTTGCGAATGAGAATTTGTAATTTTTGGAATGGAGAGTTAAAAAATAAATAAAATTAGTTAATAAATCTTAATAAAATCAAAAACAACTCTGAAAAAAACAAGGTTGACAATTATCAAATAATAGATTAAACTTATTTAGTTTTTTATTCAGGAGGATAAAATGTCACCAATATCTGCAAGTACTCCCTCAACAACTACAAGTCCTGTAAAGCCACAACCACCCCTCGTTAAGTCGGAGCATCGTTATTGTTCATGGGCATTTTTTAAACCCGTGTTAATTAGTTTAGGTCTCCTCCTTGCTTCTCTAGCAACCTTAGGACTGGTTATTGCCAGCGGAGTTGCCTTGTCCCTAGGAATTGGTATTGTTCTTGCTATACAGATAGGATTTGCAGCTATTGCTCTTATCCTCCTTGTCAATCACATTAGACAATTTAGAAATGCTAGATCAGAAAATATGGAGCAGAAGCAAATAAAACTCCAAAACACTATAGACACAGCTAAGAGCTAGTTTTACAAGCAGGGTTGCTTCTCTAATGAAGCTCTTCTTCAGGGAAAAACTCCAAGCTTTTGTGCAAGGAATTTAAATTCTTAGAAATATCTTGAATAGCCATGTGAATGTCATGGTTATTTTCCTCTATTTTCTGCTCGATCAATCGGATTGACGAGATTACCGTAGAGTGATCTCGCGAAAAGACATCGCCTATCTTCACATATGATAATGAAAGTTTTTGGCGACAAAAATACATCGCCACCTGACGGGGCAATACATATTCTCTGGACTGGGAACGTCCTAAAACACTCTCTTGAGAGATCCCATAGTATTGAGCAACACTACGAATAATCTTCAAAGGGGTTAAACGGACACTTCCTGCAGCTGCTAAGACATCTTTTAAAAGAGTTTTAACATCGTCTTCATATAGTAATTGGTGGGATAGTTTTTTATACATTACCCTCTTTGCTAAAAGATTAATTGCATGCAGTAGAGTTTTTACATTTGAAGATAATGCATAAATTAAGAAATCTAACGCAGTTTCTTGAATACGAATAGATAATCGCTCTATCTGTCTCATTAAAAAACTGCGTAATCCCTCCTGAACTAAAGGATGTATTGGAATTGCAACTCCCCATTCAAATCTACTGATCAATCTGTCTTCAATAGCTTTGAGATCTGCAGGGGCATAGGATGAAGAGACTACTATCAACTTACCTTCAGAATGAAGGGAATTAAAAGTATGGAAAAATTCTTCTTGAGTTGCCGATTTTCCAGAGAAAACCTCAATATCCTCAATAAATAAAGCATCGATATTACGATAAAAAGAACGAAATTTCTGCATTTCTCCTGAACGAATAGCAGAAACTAGGTGCTCAGTAAACAAATCCGAAGAAACATAGAGAATCCTACCTCCACATTCACGAAGAACACTTACAGCAGACTGCATTAAGTGGGTTTTTCCAGCTCCTTCAGGACCAAAAAGATAAATTGGATTAAAAGCCACCCCTCCGTCTTCCTCTGAATTCTTAGTAAATTCCTGTAAAACCTGGAAAGGAAGATCATTTTCGGGGGTAACTAAGAAATTAGAGAAGGTCATCTCAGGGTTGATACTTCCATAATGCATGGTAAAGTATGCGGTTTTCTCTTGCTGCATCTGTTTCTCCTTATAAAAAGGAGCTACTTTGTCTAGAGAAGTAACGTGAACACGGATAGGCTTACTATTGTTATTTATAAGACCAGATTTAACCTTATGCCTTATATGCTCTTCAAACCAGGTAATTTGAAAAGAATCTTGAGCTTCAAGATACAAATTACAAGCATCAAAACATAAGACCTTTAATGATCGCAACCACTTGTCTACAGTATTTGTGCCAATTTCTTTTTCTTGTAGCAAAAGAAATTCTTCCCATGCTCGCATAAACTATGAGCTCATATAAATCGCTTGTTTCAATAAGTCTCTATTAAGACAATCCGACTTTTTTTTCAGTATTATCTATGTTTTTTATTATTTAAAACTACTTCATTTTTAAGATGTTTGCCATCTAATATCTTATTAGTCACCCACTGCTGAACGACTCCTAGAAGCATAGATGAAAGCCAATAGAGGTTCAATCCTGAAGGGAAATTATAAAACATAGCAGTAAACAAAATCGCCATCATGTTCCCCATAGCTTGCTGCTGTCGCTGCTGATCCGTAACAGGCCCCTTTTTATGAAGACTGGTGACCTTCTGTTGCAAGAACATAACTATCCCCAATAGAATAGGAAGTAGATGGAATTGGTTTCCAATAAACCATATCGATTTCTGCCAAGAAAATAACACATCGGGAGCTGTTAAGTTGTCAATCCACCCAGGAATAAATGAAGCCCCTCTTAATAAGAAAGATGACTTTAATAAATCAAACATAGCAATTAAGAAAGGAAGTTGTATCAATAAGGGCAAACAACCCGTTATAGGGTTTACTTTATTTGTCTTATACAAGCCCATGATTTCCATCTGAGCTCGCTTAGGTTCATTCTTATACTTTTGTTGAATTTGCTGAATATAAGGAGATAACATTTGCATACGTCTCATAGATCGTATGGACCATGCATTTAAAGGATAAAGTAGCAATTTCAAAAATACAGTAAGTAAAATAATAGAAATTCCCCAAGAACCAGAAATCAATTTGAAGAACTTCATGATAATAAATAGTAGTGCTGCAAAAGGAGCTGTAATAAATGCAAAAACCCCTCGAAAAGAAATGCTATCAAGATACTCAGGATTTTCTCCTTTCTCTTGAGTTATCGTCTTATCTAACACTTTAAGTGTGGGCTCTGCTAAAGGACCTGCATACACTAAAAATCGATACGTCCCTGCATCTTTTGGTAATGGAAGTAAAGTCTCATATCCAGGATATTTTGATGCTGGATATGCTTGATTTTTAGGAGAAATAGCAGATAACCTTGTAGGCACCGAAGAGCCTGAAATATAGAGAGATCCGTAGCCAGAAGAAATCTCTGATAACGGAGTTAAAATAATACCGAAATATCCATTCGAATTTAAAATCCATTGGGGATAAATACCGCGACGTAAAGCTAAAGGCTCTTTTACTTTAGGGAGTTTGACTTTATCTAAGGTCCCCTTATTTTTCTTAACAACCCTGTATTTAATCGCTGGAACTGAAGCATTTGACATGATTTCCACTTCAGGAACTCCTGAGGTTATCCATACATCTTCAGCTTCTTTTGTTAAGGTAATTGCAGTTTCAAAAACATAAGGCTTTTCTTCAGGATTCTCTGGAAGTTTGTAAACCTTTTGAACCGAACCATCTAAGCTTTCTAAATGAATTAAGTTAGAAGTATAGGAAAGAACTCGGTACCTTAAAGTCAAAGGCGTTGCCAGTTCTCTTCCTGAAACGACATTCAATGCATGATATTCTGAAGGAATTAATTTCTTAGAGTCACTCAATAATCCCCTACGCAGTAAAGGATAGTAACCCCCAATCGAGTTCTTGGACTGCTGGCCATCAGGAAGTTTTGAAGACACTCCTGGGAAGAGAGCTTCTGGAGATTTCCCTAAAGCTAAATCCCGATCGAAACCAATTTCATTCACGATACTCTTATCATTTGTTGAAGCAAAAGGTAAATTAATACCCTCTATAGAACCACTTTCTTGAGAAACGACAATCTGCATGTAGTCATTAAACAAAACATAGTGGTTTCCAGCATCCAATGACTGCACCGTGTCTTGGTCATCACCAAAAATTACAGCTCGTGTAATAGGAAGGTCTAAAGAGATTAGCTTTTCTTCTCGAGAATCATAAAGACCTAAAGGAAGATAGTCATTTCCTGATCTCCAAAAAACAAGTGCTGTACCAAAAATAGTACTATCTTTATTGGAAATTCTTCCTTGTGCATACTCCCCTAAAAATACTAAAGGCTCTTTATTGTTGCGAAACTCAACAACTAAAACAGGTAAACCTTCGTGATTCGTAGGAAGAAAAACTTTTCCAGCATTCGTATGATTAGAAGAAGCACCTTGTTGATGATATAAAGCCACATGAATATTGTTGAAACCACGAGTATGATCTACAAAATTCCAAGACTCTCCAGAAGAATAGACACTCTCGGCAGCTTCTCCATTATGTAATAAAAATAACCTATCTCCAATACGAACGGCATAGTTATTTTTTTGCTCTTCTCCATTTAGATTTGTGTCCCATGAAGCTACACTTAAACCTACAGATTCTACAGCAGCTAACGTCTGTTCTGAAATCCTTTGTTGTTTCTCGGCTAGGTTTTTGCAAGAGCGAAACTCATTATAACCAAAAAAGATTTGACATCCTACAAAAGCCACCCCGACTAAAGAAACAAAAAGCAAAGTACGTTTATTCATTTGATAAACTCTAAAAATTAAACTTAAGAGGTCAAAATATCATAAACGCGTATTATCTCCCAAAGGAGAATCACTTAATAAAGGGCTCTTACTATGATAGACTGTAAAATTCCAAATTTTAACGTCAGAAAAATCCTACTGTTAACTAGATATGCGAGCGATGCTTTCGATTTCTCAGTGAGCAAATTATGAATAAAATCATACCAAACACAAATAAAGGTATAGATAAAATCTGACCGATCGACAGTAAACAGTCTTCTTCTAAAACTTTTCCTTGATGGCTTTTTACATACTCTGCAAAAAAACGAATCAAAGCAACACCCATACAAACTATAGAAGTCAAATATCCCTTACCCAACTTCAGATAACGCTTATAGGAAAGAAAATATAAAACTCCAGAAAACACTAAGTAACTGATTCCCTCATAAAGCTGCACAGGATGGACAGGAACTCCTACAACACCTTGCATAGGATCAGAAAAAACGACTCCCCAAGGTAAAGACGTCGGTGTTCCTACAATTTCTTGATTCCAAAAATTACCCAAACGAATAAAAAACGCAGCAATTCCAAAGACAGCTCCACACAAGTCTGTAAGAAACAAAAAAGTCAGTTTTGAAACCTTTTTTCTATATATCCAAGAAAAAATGGCAGCCCATAAAATAAAGCCAAGAATGCCTCCGTGACTAGATAATCCTCCATGCCATACTTGAATGATCTCTTCAGGATGTTGTAAGTAAAAATTCCATCCATAAAAAATCACATAGGCCAGTCTAGCTCCAGGAACAATAAATAAAATAGAGTATAAAAAGAAATTTTCTAAAGCAACGCGTAGCTGACTTCTCGAAAAACTCAGATGATCTTTTAAACCATAATAAGAAAGAGCCAAATACCTTCCCAAGAGACAAGCTAGAAAAATCCCTATAGTAAAAAACAGGCCATACCAAGTGAGTCTTAAGGGCCATTGCTCCAGAGACCATAAAATTTTCGCATGATCCCAATATATCACAGCAAGTTCGGCTCGCATATCTCAATACCAATTAGCAAAAAATCCATAATCTAAGTAAAATAAAGCATTTGAAAATAAGTGTAACTCACTATGACGAGAAACATCAAATATTTCCTGGTACTATTTCCTGGTATTTTGTGGGTAACAGCAGGAATAAAACTCTTGCTAAAAGCTACTGCAACAGTCTTCGATCCCGTCTCTTCTTTTTTAATCTATTGTCCTCTAGCAATGGTTTCTTGGGGATTCGCATCGTTAAAATACCGCTACCTCTTAAAAAAAACTATAGAAAAGCAGCTGATTCTATCCTCTCGATTCTTTTCAGAAAAAATTACAGCGTCTTCTTATATAAAACAGACCTTTTTCTCTAAAAGATTTCTGATTATGGTCACTATGATCGCTTTCTCTTTAATCCTACGTCGCTATATTAGCAATCTTCAAGCCTTATTCATCATTCGAGCGACAATTGGCTATGCTCTCATTAAAACCGCCACTACTTATTTCTCAAAATTACAAAACACCCTGATTGAGAATCCTGAAAAAAATTAACATTAACTCTATGGAAATCATTCATATAGGAACCGATATTATTGAAATTAGTCGCATTCGCAAAGCAATTGCAATTCATGGCAAACGACTACTCGATAGAATCTTTACAGCAAGAGAACAGGAATATTGTTTAGAAAAGACCGATCCAATTCCCTCATTTGCAGGACGCTTTGCTGGGAAAGAAGCTGTAGCAAAAGCTTTAGGAACTGGCATAGGGAGTATTGTTGCCTGGAAAGACATCGAGATCTTTAAAATATCTCAAAGACCTGACGTTTTCCTTCCTACCCACGTATATACAAAAATTGGAATTTCTAAAGTTATCCTTTCTATAAGCCATTCCAAAGATTATGCCACAGCAACTGCTATCGCATTAACCTAGAAATCTTTCTGCGTCTAGTGCTGCTATACAACCACTTCCAGCAGAAGTAACCGCCTGACGATAGTATTTATCCTGAACATCTCCCGCAGCAAACACTCCAAGAACAGAAGTTTTAGATGTTCCCTTCTCAGTTACAATGTAGCCAGACTCATCGAGTGTCAGCTGCCCTCCAAGAAAACTAGTATTTGGCGTATGGCCTATGGCAAAAAAAACTCCACCAGCTTCTCTAGTTACAACTTCTTGAGTAAGAGTATTTTTAATATCTACAGCAGAAACAATACTCTCTCCCGAAATTTTTATAATCTCACTATTCCATAGAAATGTAATTTTTTCATTTTTTCTAGCCTTAGCTTCCATGGTTTTAGAGGCTCGCAGTTTGTCCCTACGATGCACTACATATACATGCCTTCCATAGCGAGTCAGGTAAATAGCTTCCTCTAAAGCCGAATCCCCTCCCCCAATCACATAAAGATCTTTATTTTTAAAAATAGGAGCAGCCCCATCACAAACAGCGCAAGCAGTCACTCCTTTTTGCCAAAACTCGTTGTCTCCTGCTCCAGGAATTTCTAAACGTTTAGCAGAAGCTCCTGTAGCTATAATACAGGCATCACAAGAATAAGTTCCTTCTTTTGATCTCAAAATAAAAGGACGAACAGAAAAATCTACAGAAAGTATGTCTTGAGCTAGTGTTTTAGTCCCAAACCGCACAGCTTGCTCCTTCATATTGTCCATAAGTTTTGGTCCAAGAATGCCTTCAGGAAACCCTGGAAAATTCTCAACCTCTGTTGTAGTCATAAGCTGTCCACCAGAAATCCCAGAGAGAAACCCTTCAAATAAAAGAGGATCCAAAAGCGCCCTTGATGCATAAATTGCCGCTGTATATCCAGATGGACCTGAACCAATAATAACTAACCGAGAATGAACCATGTGTAATTTCCTTGTCTAACTTTAGAAAGTAAGAATACTTTTCTTAACCTATACCAGAAAAAAGATATCGAATTCTAGCCCCTCTAAGCAAACAATGTTTAGGATTTATGAGCCAGTTTCAGTATGCTTTTAGATAGCTTTTTTCTACTTTTAATCTATGCGGATTTAAGACTAAAGCTCGAAAATTCCAGCCCCTCATCTTGCAATAGAAAAATCTAGATTTTTGTTATCATCCTTAGAATTTTCTTAATGCTAAAAACGAACACCTATCCTGCTATTTAATCCCCGATAGGAATCGATCGACTAGGGTTAAAAAGAAAAACTTATATTACCAATTGGAATAAGAATTTTTAGAGTACTCATGAAAAAATTGATTTGTCAATTGATCTAGTTAAAACAAAAAGATAGTAACATGATCTGGGCAACAGGTACTTGTAAAACGATCCGACTTACACTTGGCAAATCTTGTCTCTCTATATGACAAGGCACATTTATGATAATTACCGCGTGTATTTTATAAAATGTGGTAATATAGAAAATTAAAAAACAGGCCTTATATATCCCTAGAACGGAAATATAGGATTTTACGATTAATTTGATTATATCAAACTAATCGTCTCGCGCAAGGGAGATCTTGCCTTTTTTAAGGTTTATATTTACACTGTCTTTTTTGACTTTGTAGTTTTTAGGAGAATAACAATAAATGCCAAAACAAGCTGAATATACTTGGGGATCAAAAAAAATTCTGGACAATATAGAATGCCTCACAGAAGACGTTGCCGAATTTAAAGATTTGCTTTATACGGCACACAGAATTACTTCGAGCGAAGAAGAATCTGATAATGAAATACAGCCTGGCGCTATCCTAAAAGGTACCGTAGTTGATATTAATAAAGATTTTGTTGTAGTTGATGTTGGGCTTAAGTCTGAGGGAGTCATTCCTATGTCAGAGTTTACAGACTCTTCAGAGGGTTTAGCACTTGGGGCTGAGGTAGAAGTCTATTTAGACCAAGCTGAAGACGAAGAGGGCAAAGTTGTCCTTTCCAGAGAAAAAGCTACTCGACAACGTCAATGGGAATATATCCTCGCCCATTGTGAAGAAGGTTCTATCGTCAAAGGTCAAATTACACGCAAAGTCAAAGGCGGTCTTATTGTCGATATTGGAATGGAAGCTTTCCTACCTGGCTCACAAATTGACAATAAGAAAATCAAGAACTTGGATGACTATGTTGGAAAAGTTTGTGAATTCAAAATTTTAAAAATTAACATTGAACGTCGCAATGTTGTTGTCTCAAGAAGAGAACTACTAGAAGCTGAAAGAATTTCTAAAAAAGCCGAACTTATTGAACAAATTTCTATTGGAGAATACCGCAAAGGAGTTGTTAAAAATATTACTGACTTTGGTGTATTCCTAGATCTCGACGGTATTGATGGTCTTCTTCATATTACTGATATGACTTGGAAGCGCATACGCCATCCTTCTGAAATGGTCGAATTGAATCAAGAGTTAGAAGTTATTATTTTAAGTGTAGATAAAGAAAAAGGACGTGTCGCTCTGGGCCTAAAACAAAAAGAGCATAATCCTTGGGAAGATATTGAGAAGAAATATCCTCCTGGTAAACGTGTACTTGGTAAAATTGTAAAACTTCTCCCCTATGGAGCTTTCATAGAAATTGAAGAAGGCATTGAGGGTCTAATTCACGTTTCTGAAATGTCTTGGGTAAAAAATATTGTAGATCCTAGTGAAGTAGTGAACAAAGGTGACGAAGTTGAAGCTATTGTTCTCTCGATCCAGAAGGATGAAGGGAAAATTTCTCTGGGATTAAAACAAACAGAACACAATCCTTGGGACAATATCGAAGAAAAGTATCCTATAGGTCTTCATGTAAATGCTGAAATCAAGAACCTAACAAATTACGGTGCTTTTGTTGAATTAGAACCAGGAATCGAAGGCTTAATTCATATTTCTGACATGAGCTGGATTAAAAAAGTCTCCCACCCTTCAGAGTTATTCAAAAAAGGAAGTTCTGTAGAGGCGGTTATTCTATCAGTAGACAAAGAAAGTAAAAAAATCACTTTGGGAGTCAAACAATTAAGTTCAAATCCTTGGAATGAAATTGAAGCTATGTTCCCTGCTGGCACAGTAATTTCAGGAGTTGTTACTAAAATTACTGCCTTTGGGGCCTTTGTTGAACTACAAAACGGGATTGAAGGTTTGATTCATGTTTCAGAACTTTCTGAAAAGCCCTTTGCAAAAATTGAAGATATTATCTCCATTGGGGAAACTGTTTCTGCAAAAGTAATTAAGCTTGATCCAGATCATAAAAAGGTTTCTCTTTCTGTAAAAGAATACTTAGCTGACAATGCCTATGATCAAGACTCTGGGACAGAATTAAATTTTGAAAATTCTCAAACCCCTAAAGAAAGAAAGAAAAAAGGAAAATAGCATCTAAAATTTAGCTATTTACTGATTTCCTTACTTATAAGAGGAGTATAATGAATAAAAATCTTGTAGCTATTTTTGACTACATGGAAAAAGAAAAAGGCATTCAGCGTTCTACAATTATAGGAGCTATCGAATCTGCTTTAAAAATTGCTGCTAAAAAAACCTTAAGAGATGATGCCAATATATCTGTAAATATTAATTCTCGCACTGGAGATATTGAAGTCTTTTGTGAAAAGGAAATAGTAGAAATCTGTCAGAATCCTAGCAAAGAAATTCCTCTTGATAAAGCCAGAGAATACGATCCCGACTGCCAAATTGGTCAGTATATGGATGTTCCTTTTGTTTCTGATAATTTTGGGAGGATAGCTGCTCACGCAGCCCGACAAATTATTGGTCAAAAACTAAGACATGCAGAAAGAGACGTGATTTATGAAGAGTACCGTCATCGAGTAAATGAAATTTTATCTGGTGTTGTTAAGCGTTTTGCTAAGGGTTCTAATTTAATTATTGATCTAGGGAAAGTTGAAGCCATTCTTCCTACGCGATTTTATCCTAAAACAGAAAAGCACAAGATTGGAGATAAAATTTACGCTCTACTCTACGAAGTTCAAGAGTCTGAAAATGGCGGAGCTGAAGTTATTCTTAGTCGTAGTCACGCAGAATTTGTTAAACAATTATTCATTCAAGAAGTTCCAGAATTAGAGGAAGGCTCTGTCGAAATTGTTAAAATAGCCCGTGAAGCAGGATACCGAACCAAACTAGCTGTAAAATCTTTGGATCCTAAAACTGATCCTGTTGGAGCTTTTGTAGGTATGCGAGGTTCTCGAGTAAAAAATATCATTCGAGAATTGAACGACGAGAAAATTGATATTGTCAATTACTCACCTATATCTACAGAGTTATTACAGAATCTTCTTTATCCCATAGAAATTCAAAAGATTGCTATTTTAGAAGACGATAAAGTGATTGCAATTGTAGTTAATGATGCTGACTACGCCACTGTTATTGGTAAACGAGGAATTAATGCTCGTTTAATTAGCCAGATTCTAGACTATGAACTCGAAGTACAACGTATGAGTGAGTATAATAAGCTATTAGAAATTCAACGCCTCCAACTAGCAGAATTCGATAGTCCACACCTAGATCAACCTTTAGAAATGGAAGGGATTAGCAAGCTAGTCATCCAAAATTTAGAACATGCTGGATACGACACAATTAGAAGAGTATTATTAGCAAGTGCTAATGATCTGGCATCTGTTCCTGGGATCAGTTTAGAGCTTGCTTATAAGATCCTTGAGCAAGTCAGCAAATATGGAGAAAGTAAAGTTGACGAAAAACCTGAAATTGAAGATTAAGAATGCTCAATTAACAAAAGCGGCTGGTCTGGACAAGCTAAAACAAAAACTTGCCCAAGCAGGATCTTCTGAAGCTAAATCTTCTTCAGAAAAATCTTTTGCGAAAGAAAAAGCTGTAAAAGTAGCTGCTCCTGCAACTTCTAATGCTACCGCAAATACAGAGCTAGCTTCATCCGAGCCTACTTCACGTCGCATTCGTGCTAAAAATCGCTCATCGTTCTCACCTGAAGAAGAGTCTTCTGCGCATATTCCGTTGGATACATCTGAATCTCCTTCTGTCTCGATAGCAGATCCTGAGCCCCAGTCAGAAGTAGTTAACGAACTTTATGAGGAAGTTCCTGAAATGGACCAAATTACTGAAACTCCTCCTGCTCAACCCATAACCCCAAAACCAATATCTCAAGAACAAGAACTAGAACCTAAAGTTGTGAAGCCTGCTGAGCCTAAAAGCGTTGTGATGATTAAATCTAAGTTCGGGCCTACAGGAAAGCATATCAATCATCTCCTTGCAAAAACGTTCAAAGCTCCTAGTAAGGAAGAGAAAGTAGTAGCTGGATCAAAAAGCGTTAAGCCAGTCGCTGCAGATAAAACAGCGAAACCTGGGACGTCTGAAACTAACGAACAGAATAATCGAGAAAAACAATTTAATCCAACAAACCGTAGTCCGTCCTCTGCTCCAAAAAGAGATATCGGGAAAAAAAATCTTACTGACTTTCGTGATCGTTCTAAGAAATCTGATGAAAGTTTAAAAGCTTTTACAGGAAGAGATCGTTATGGATTAAATGAGGGTGGAGAAGAAGACAGATGGCGTAAAAAACGTGTTTATAAGCAAAAAAAACACTATGATGAAGCTTCAATTCAGCGTCCTACGCATATCAAAATCCCCCTACCAATTACTGTAAAAGATCTAGCAGCTGAGATGAAACTCAAGGCTTCAGAAGTCATTCAAAAGTTATTTATCCATGGTATGACTTACGTAGTCAATGATGTTCTAGATAGTGAAACCACGGTACAATTTATTGGTTTAGAGTTTGGATGTACGATTGATATTGACTATTCTGAACAAGATAAGTTGTGCTTGAGCTATGACACAATAAAAGAAGAAATTCAATCCACAGATCCTAGTAAGCTTATTATTCGCTCCCCTATTGTTGCCTTTATGGGTCACGTCGACCATGGGAAGACCACACTAATTGACTCCTTAAGAAAAAGTAATGTTGCAGCAACAGAAGCTGGAGCCATTACCCAGCATATGGGAGCCTTTTGTTGTTCAACCCCCGTTGGCAATATAACAATTTTAGATACTCCTGGTCATGAAGCCTTCTCAGCCATGCGAGCTCGGGGAGCTGAAGTTTGCGATATTGTTGTTCTTGTAGTCGCTGGAGACGAAGGAATTAAAGAACAGACTTTAGAGGCTATTGAACATGCAAAAGCTGCCAATATTGCTATTGTTGTAGCTATCAATAAGAGTGATAAACCTAATTTTAATGCAGAAACCATTTACAGACAGCTTTCTGAAATCAACCTGTTACCCGAAGCCTGGGGAGGTACGACTGTTACAGTAAATACCTCAGCAAAAACAGGTGAAGGCCTTTCAGAACTTTTAGAGATGTTAGCCTTACAAGCTGAAGTCTTGGAGTTAAAAGCCGATCCTTCAGCACGTGCTCGAGGACTTGTTATTGAATCAGAATTACACAAAGGGCTCGGACCAGTTGCAACTGTTTTAATTCAAAACGGAAGCTTAAGACTGGGAGAGGCTCTAGTATTTAATGATTGTTACGGCAAAGTAAAAACTATGCATAACGAGCATAACCAATTGATGCAAGAAGCTGGGCCATCTATTCCTGTTTTGATCACAGGTTTATCGGATATTCCTAAAGCTGGTGATCCTTTCTTTGTCGTTAAAAACGATAAAACTGCTAGAGATATTATTGAAGCTAGATCTGCTGGCCAACAGCGTTTTGCTTTACAGCAGAAGAAGCGACCTAATTTTGATTCTATGTTACAGAATAAAAAGACTCTCAAGCTGATGATTAAAGCTGATGTCCAAGGATCCATAGAAGCTTTGGTCAGTTCAATATCCAAGATTAAATCCGAAAAAGTAGATGTTGAAATTTTAACCAACAGCGTAGGAGAAATTTCAGAATCAGATATTCGTTTAGCTGCTGCTTCTAAAGCAGTCATTCTTGGTTTCCATACAGGAATAGAAAGTCATGCCGAGCCTTTAATTAAAAGCTTAGGAGTACGAGTGGAGCTCTTTAGCATTATTTATCACGCTATCGATAAAATTAAAGAAATAATGACCTCTCTACTAGATCCTATTGCTGAAGAAAAAGACGAAGGTTCTGCAGAAATTAAAGAAATCTTTAGGTCCTCACAAGTAGGAGCTATTTACGGTTGCATAGTTAGTGAAGGAACCATGACTCGTAATCATAAGGTTCGTGTCTTACGTAATAAAGAGGTTCTTTGGAAAGGCACGCTCTCTTCATTAAAACGTGTTAAAGAAGATGTCAAAGAGGTTCGAAAAGGTTTAGAGTGCGGGATTTTGTTAGAAGGGTACCAACAAGCTCAGATAGGTGATGTCCTACAATGTTATGAAATCATCTATCACCCACAAAAATTATAACTTAAAGTACTTTATGACAGAAAGTAGACGTATTAAAAGGGTAAATGCTTTATTACAAGAAGCCATTGCAAAGGTGATTTTAAAAGATGTCAAACATCCAAAGATTTCTAATCTTTGGATTACGGTGACTCGTGTTTCGTTATCTAAGGATTTACATGCTGCACGTGTTTATGTATCTGTTATGCCTCATGAGAATACCAAGGAAGAAGCTTTAGAAGCTCTAAAAGCGTCTGCTGGTTTTATTGCTCATAAGGCTTCAAAAAATGTTGTCCTTAAATATTTCCCAGAACTTCATTTTTATCTCGATGATATTTTCTCACCTCAAGATTATATAGAAAACCTGCTCTGGCAGATTAAAGAGAAAGAAAAGAGTTAGTAAACTGTATTTTTTGAGAATCTGAATATTATTAAAGACATTGCTATGGATCTCGCAGTAGAATTAAAAGAGGGTATTCTTCTTGTAGACAAACCTCAGGGGAGAACTTCGTTTAGCCTTATCCGTGCTCTAACTAAGTTAATAGGAGTTAAAAAGATTGGTCATGCAGGAACTCTAGATCCTTTTGCTACTGGCGTTATGGTCATGTTGATTGGCCGTAAATTTACAAGACTTTCTGATATTTTGCTTTTTGAAGACAAGGAATACAAAGCTGTTGCCCATTTAGGGACAACTACCGATTCTTATGATTGCGATGGCAAGGTTGTAGGGAGATCTAAGAAAATTCCTAGTCTCGAAGAAGTACTATCTGCTGCTGAATATTTTCAAGGAGAGATCCAACAACTTCCCCCAATGTTTTCCGCTAAAAAAGTCCAAGGCAAAAAACTATACGAATATGCTAGAAAAGGTTTGTCTATAGAACGTCACCATTCTACAGTTCAAGTTCACTTGCAAATTACAAAGTATGAGTACCCTCTATTGCATTTTGTAGTACGCTGTAGCAAAGGAACTTATATTCGCAGCATTGCTTATGAGCTTGGCACTATGCTAGGTTGTGGAGCTTATCTTGAGCAGCTACGCCGTTTACGTAGTGGCTGTTTTTCTGTAGATCAATGCATTGATGGGAATCTATTAGACCACCCTGACTTCGATATTTCTCCCTACCTACGAGATACCCATGGAAATAGCCTATAGTTTAACGTCTTCTTTCTCTATAGATTCTGTAACTTTGGGTTTTTTTGACGGATGTCATCTAGGGCACATTAACCTTTTATCTATTCTTACCTCCTATCCTGGATCCTCTGGGATTATTACTTTTGATTCTCATCCCCAAACAGTCCTTTCTTCAGCTCGCACTAAGCTAATCAATACAAAAGACGAGCGCCTACAATTGTTGCAAACGTTTCCAATAGATTGGTTGGGCGTCCTTACTTTTGATCAATATTTTGCAAATCAATCGGCAGAAGAGTTCATTACTTCATTGCATCTTAGCTTGAAGTGTAAACGGATAATCTTAGGTTATGATTCTTGCATAGGGAAAGAACAACAAAGCAACGCGCAGGTTCTTGGTGCTATAGGTAAGCCACTAGGTATAGAGATCGTTAAGATTCCCCCTTACCGCATTGATAGCGTTGTTGTCTCCAGTAAAGCAATCCGCCAGTTGCTCTGTGAAGGGAATGTGGAGCTTGCTAATCGTTTTTTGGGTCGTCCCTACACACTTTCTGGAACAATAACAGAGGGCTCGGGAATAGGAAGTTCCCTAGGATTCGCTACCATAAATCTTCCTAGAGACGAAAGTTTGATTCCTCTTGGAGTTTATGCTTGTGAAATGCTTTATAAAGGCAACACCTATCGTGGTATTATGAATTTAGGAATTGCCCCTACTTTTGCAAGAGAGTCCTTATATGCAGAGGCCCACATTTTTTCTTTTTCCGAAAACCTATATGGCAAAGAAGTGAGCCTTATCCCCAAAAAGTTTCTTAGAAAAGAAAAGAAATTTCCATCGAAAGAAACTCTAATACAAGCAATCGAAAAAGATATTTTGGACGCTCAGGATTGGTTTTACCAACGAGTCCTTTAATTATGAAGAAACAGCATAGTATCGCCATCCTGAACTATATAATCACGCCCCTCTATACGTAATTTCCCTGATTCACGAGCTCCTGCACGACCTTGACATTCTACTATATCTTCAAAAGTGATTACTTCCGCACGAATAAAGCCCTTTTGAATATCGGTATGAATTTGTCCAGCAGCTTCCCAAGCAGAAGATCCTCGAGCTACTGTCCACGCGCGCGTCTCCTGGGGGCCTGTAGTAAAATAAGAAATAAGCCCCAAAGTCTCGTAGGCAGCAAGTACTAATCTATGAAGTCCTGATTTCTCCAGGCCTAAACTTAAAAGAAATTCCAAGCGTTCTTCACTAGGTAGTGAAACAATTTCTTCTTCGATACGAACGCAGATAGGAACAACTTGAGCATTTTCTTTAACAGCAACTTCTCTAACAGAAGCAACATAATCATTGTTCATATCTGGGAGAGAACTCTCGTCAACATTAGCTATATAGAACATAGGCTTGATGGTCAAAAATGGATAGGGCTTTAACGCCACAATTTGTTCTGAAGTCAATTCTAAAGTACGTAATGGTAATCCCATTTCTAAATGAGCAATAATCTTATCAAATAGAGGCAAGAGAGCTCCGACTTCACGCTTTCCTTTAGCGAGCTTTTCTAATTTGCTACGGATACTTGTTGCCGAGGAGAAATCAGCAAAAATCAGCTCTAAGTTGATAACTTCAATATCTTCAACGGGATTGACTTTCCCTGAAACGTGGGTCACGTCTGCATCATCAAAACAACGCACTACATGAGCAATCGCATGAGTTTCTCGAATATGAGAAAGAAATCGATTTCCTAGACCTGCACCATCCGAAGCCCCTTTAACTAAACCTGCAATATCTACAAACTTCATATCTGCATGTATGATCTTCTGACTGTTGCTAATTTTAGCTAAAGCCTCCAGTCTTTCATCAATAACTGGAACAATGCCTACATTGGGATCGATAGTACAAAACGGGTAGTTACAGGAGGCAACTTGAGCTCCTGTTAAAGCATTGAACAATCCAGACTTTCCTACATTAGGAAGCCCTACAATTCCGCATTCCGTATGACTCATAAGACATCTAGCATTAAAAATAATGATATGCCTTCTTGAATTTCAGAAAAAGAATTCTCCTGTTTCAAAAAAGCACAATAATTAGAAACCATCACATTCAAAACCAAGAGCACTTTGAAAATGATAAAAGGCTACTATAATCGATTGAAGTTTTCCCTACCTAATACTTTCTTCATATATAAGAATCTTGAAGTTGCCTAAAATATCGATACATTTGACAATTTTTCGTTGCCCTTCTTTATCTCTAAGAGAGTAATTTATAATATTACTAAAAACAAAACGTTTAGGCTTCACTCTTGAGAAAAACAAGAGCATAAGGTAATTTGCAGATAATTCCGAGTATAGTCCTCTTAATCGAACCTTGGCAACAGCATGGGTGAAAAAACAGAAAAGGCCACGCCGAAGCGACTTAGAGATGCTCGGAAGAAAGGTCAAGTAGCAAAGTCTCAGGATTTTCCTTCTGCCGTCACTTTTATAGTCTCGATGTTTACGGCCTTCTCCCTATCCACCTTTTTTTTTAAACATTTAGGTGGCTTTCTGGTTTCAATGCTTTCGCAAGCTCCCACACGGCATGACCCTTTAATTACCTTATTTTATCTCAAGAACTGTCTTATTCTTATTTTAACAGCGTCCCTTCCCCTACTAGGAGCTGTTGCAGTTGTTGGGGTCATTGTAGGTTTTCTTATTGTCGGTCCTACATTTTCTACCGAAGTTTTCAAACCAGATATTAAGAAATTCAATCCTATTGATAACATCAAACAAAAATTTAAAATAAAAACTCTCATAGAGCTAATTAAATCTGTTTTAAAAATTTTTGGAGCTGCTTTAATTTTATACATAACCTTAAAAAGTAGAGTTTCCTTAATTATAGAAACTGCAGGGGTTTCCCCTGTGATTACTGCTCAAATCTTTAAAGAAATTTTCTATAAAGCAGTAACCTCCATAGGCATTTTCTTTTTGATTGTTGCGGTTCTTGACCTTGTGTATCAGCGCCACAATTTTTCTAAGGAATTAAAGATGGAAAAGTTTGAGGTTAAGCAGGAATTTAAAGATACAGAAGGGAATCCAGAGATTAAAGGTCGACGTCGACAAATTGCTCAAGAAATTGCCTATGAAGACTCCTCATCACAAGTAAAACATGCAAGCACAGTAGTCTCCAATCCCAAAGATATTGCTGTTGCTATTGGCTACATGCCTGAGAAATATAAAGCACCATGGATCATTGCGATGGGCATTAACTTACGAGCTAAAAGGATACTTGATGAAGCTGAAAAGTATGGCATTCCCATTATGCGAAACGTACCTTTAGCACATCAGCTTTTGGATGAAGGGAAAGAGTTGAAATTTATTCCAGAATCTACTTATGAAGCTATTGGAGAAATTCTACTTTATATTACTTCACTTAATGCGCAAAATCCTAATAATAAAAATACTAACCAACCTGATCATTTATAATGAATAAGCTACTCAATTTCGTCAGTAGAACACTTGGTGGCGAAGCCGCCTTAAATATGATCAATAAGTCCAGCGACCTAATCCTTGCTCTTTGGATGATGGGCGTTGTCTTAATGATCATCATTCCCTTACCTCCGCCTATCGTCGACTTGATGATCACCATTAACCTATCAATATCCGTATTCTTATTGATGGTGGCCCTCTATATTCCAAGTGCTTTGCAACTCTCTGTTTTCCCCTCGTTGCTACTCATCACCACGATGTTCCGCTTAGGGATTAATATTTCCTCTTCTCGACAGATTCTCCTTAAAGCATATGCGGGTCATGTGATCCAAGCATTCGGGGATTTCGTTGTTGGAGGGAACTATGTAGTCGGGTTCATTATTTTCCTTATTATTACGATCATTCAGTTTATCGTGGTAACTAAGGGTGCTGAGCGTGTTGCCGAAGTTGCTGCTCGATTTCGATTGGATGCGATGCCAGGTAAGCAGATGGCGATTGATGCTGACTTACGAGCAGGTATGATTGATGCTACTCAAGCTCGTGATAAAAGAGCTCAAATCCAAAAGGAAAGTGAACTCTATGGAGCCATGGACGGTGCCATGAAGTTCATCAAAGGAGACGTTATCGCTGGTATCGTTATTTCTTTGATTAACATTGTTGGTGGTTTGACGATTGGGGTTGCTATGCACGGCATGGACCTCGCTCAAGCAGCTCACGTCTATACTCTTCTTTCTATTGGTGACGGTTTAGTCTCTCAGATTCCTTCTCTTCTAATCGCCTTGACAGCGGGTATTGTGACGACTCGTGTATCGAGTGATAAAAATACTAACTTGGGTAAAGAGATTTCCAATCAGCTCGTTAAAGAACCACGCGCCCTACTCCTTGCGGGTGCTGCAACTTTGGGAGTTGGTTTCTTCAAGGGATTCCCTCTATGGTCTTTCTCTATTTTAGCATTAATTTTCGTTGCTCTAGGCATTCTATTAATGACTAAGAAATCTTCGGCAGCAAAAAAAGGCGGTGGCACGGGAGCTTCAACAACCGTAGGCGCTGCTGGGGATGGCGCTGCTACTGCTGGGGATAATCCTGATGACTACTCTCTAACTCTACCCGTAATTCTAGAACTTGGGAAAGACCTCTCTAAGCTGATCCAACACAAGACAAATACAGAAGGGAATCCAGAGATTAAAGGTCGACGTCGACAAATTGCTCAAGAAATTGCCTATGAAGACTCCTCATCACAAGTAAAACATGCAAGCACAGTAGTCTCCAATCCCAAAGATATTGCTGTTGCTATTGGCTACATGCCTGAGAAATATAAAGCACCATGGATCATTGCGATGGGCATTAACTTACGAGCTAAAAGGATACTTGATGAAGCTGAAAAGTATGGCATTCCCATTATGCGAAACGTACCTTTAGCACATCAGCTTTTGGATGAAGGGAAAGAGTTGAAATTTATTCCAGAATCTACTTATGAAGCTATTGGAGAAATTCTACTTTATATTACTTCACTTAATGCGCAAAATCCTAATAATAAAAATACTAACCAACCTGATCATTTATAATGAATAAGCTACTCAATTTCGTCAGTAGAACACTTGGTGGCGAAGCCGCCTTAAATATGATCAATAAGTCCAGCGACCTAATCCTTGCTCTTTGGATGATGGGCGTTGTCTTAATGATCATCATTCCCTTACCTCCGCCTATCGTCGACTTGATGATCACCATTAACCTATCAATATCCGTATTCTTATTGATGGTGGCCCTCTATATTCCAAGTGCTTTGCAACTCTCTGTTTTCCCCTCGTTGCTACTCATCACCACGATGTTCCGCTTAGGGATTAATATTTCCTCTTCTCGACAGATTCTCCTTAAAGCATATGCGGGTCATGTGATCCAAGCATTCGGGGATTTCGTTGTTGGAGGGAACTATGTAGTCGGGTTCATTATTTTCCTTATTATTACGATCATTCAGTTTATCGTGGTAACTAAGGGTGCTGAGCGTGTTGCCGAAGTTGCTGCTCGATTTCGATTGGATGCGATGCCAGGTAAGCAGATGGCGATTGATGCTGACTTACGAGCAGGTATGATTGATGCTACTCAAGCTCGTGATAAAAGAGCTCAAATCCAAAAGGAAAGTGAACTCTATGGAGCCATGGACGGTGCCATGAAGTTCATCAAAGGAGACGTTATCGCTGGTATCGTTATTTCTTTGATTAACATTGTTGGTGGTTTGACGATTGGGGTTGCTATGCACGGCATGGACCTCGCTCAAGCAGCTCACGTCTATACTCTTCTTTCTATTGGTGACGGTTTAGTCTCTCAGATTCCTTCTCTTCTAATCGCCTTGACAGCGGGTATTGTGACGACTCGTGTATCGAGTGATAAAAATACTAACTTGGGTAAAGAGATTTCCAATCAGCTCGTTAAAGAACCACGCGCCCTACTCCTTGCGGGTGCTGCAACTTTGGGAGTTGGTTTCTTCAAGGGATTCCCTCTATGGTCTTTCTCTATTTTAGCATTAATTTTCGTTGCTCTAGGCATTCTATTAATGACTAAGAAATCTTCGGCAGCAAAAAAAGGCGGTGGCACGGGAGCTTCAACAACCGTAGGCGCTGCTGGGGATGGCGCTGCTACTGCTGGGGATAATCCTGATGACTACTCTCTAACTCTACCCGTAATTCTAGAACTTGGGAAAGACCTCTCTAAGCTGATCCAACACAAGACAAAATCAGGACAAAGCTTTGTTGACGATATGATTCCTAAAATGCGACAAGCTCTCTATCAGGATATTGGGATCCGCTACCCTGGCATTCATGTTCGGACAGACTCGCCTTCTTTAGAAGGACACGACTATATGATTCTTCTTAATGAAGTTCCCTATGTCCGAGGAAAGATTCCTCCGAACCATGTATTGACCAATGAAGTCGAGGACAATCTAAGCCGTTATAATCTACCCTTCATTACCTATAAGAATGCTGCGGGCCTCCCTTCAGCATGGGTCAGTGAAGATGCTAAGGCTATTCTAGAGAAGGCTGCAATTAAATATTGGTCTCCACTCGAAGTAATCATTCTCCATCTTTCTTACTTTTTCCATAAAAGCTCTCAAGAGTTTTTAGGAATCCAAGAGGTACGTTCTATGATCGAATTTATGGAACGTTCATTCCCAGACTTAGTGAAAGAAGTTACAAGGCTAATTCCACTTCAAAAGCTCACTGAAATCTTTAAGAGACTAGTCCAAGAACAAATCTCAATCAAAGATCTACGTACCATTTTAGAATCTCTCAGTGAGTGGGCTCAAACTGAGAAAGATACTGTTCTGCTTACAGAATATGTACGATCTTCTTTAAAGCTCTATATCAGCTTCAAGTTCTCTCAAGGGCAATCTGCGATTTCTGTTTATCTCTTAGATCCAGAAATTGAAGAGATGATTCGTGGAGCAATTAAGCAAACATCAGCAGGCTCTTACCTTGCTCTAGATCCTGATTCTGTGAACCTAATCTTAAAATCTATGAGGAATACCATTACACCAACACCTGCAGGAGGTCAACCACCAGTATTATTGACAGCAATTGATGTAAGAAGATATGTACGAAAATTAATAGAAACAGAGTTCCCCGATATTGCTGTGATTTCTTATCAAGAAATTCTACCAGAAATTCGCATCCAGCCCTTGGGAAGAATTCAGATTTTCTAATTGATACGTTGTCGCTCATAGGAGGCATATGGCAGCATCAGGAGGCACAGGTGGTTTGGGAGGCACTCAGGGTGTTAACCTCGCAGCTGTAGAGGCTGCAGCTGCAAAAGCAGATGCCGCAGAAGTTGTAGCCAGTCAAGAAGGTTCTGAGATGAATATGGTTCAGCAATCTCAGGACATGACAAATCCTGCAGCAGCAACACGTACCAGAAAAAAAGAAGAGAAGTTTCAGACTCTAGAATCTCGGAAAAAAGGAGAAGCTGGAAAAGCAGAGAAAAAGTCTGAGACTGCTGAAGATAAATCTGATTCAGATCTTGCAGATAAATATGCTGCTGGTAATTCTGAAGTTTCTGGTCAAGAACTTCGCGGCTTGCGTGATGCCCTAACTGAGGATTCTTCCCCAGAAGAGATTACTGCTCTTGTAAAAGAGAAAATCAAAGATCCAGCTCTACAATCCTTAGCTTTAGACTACCTTGTTCAAACCACCCCACCCTCTCAAGGTAAATTAAAAGATGCTCTTATTCAAGCAAGAAATAGTCATACAGAGCAATTCGGACGGACAGCTATTGGTGGAAAGAACATCTTATTTGCCTCTCAAGAATATGCAAACCAACTTAGTGTTTCTCCTTCAGGGCTTCGCTCTTTGTACCTAGAAGTAACTGGTAACATACATACCTGTGATCAGCTGCTTTCTATGCTGCAAGACCGCTATACATACCAAGATATGGCTCTTGTTAGCTCCTTCCTAATGAAAGGAATGGCTACAGAATTAAAAAGACAAGGTCCCTACGTACCTGCTCCACAGCTACAAGTACTCATGACAGAAACTCGCAATCTGCAAGCTGTTCTTGCCTCTTACGATTTCTTTGAAAGTCGAGTACCTGTTTTAATGGACAACTTAAAAGCTGAAGGAATCCAAATTCCTGGAGATATAAATTTTGTAAAGGTTGCTGAGTCTTTCCATAAAATCATTAACGATAAGTTCCCTACAGCATCTAAAATGGAACGAGAAGTCCGTGGTCTCGTAGGAAATGACGTCGATTCTGTTACTGGTGTCTTAAATTTATTCTTCTCAGCTTTACGTCAAACATCGTCGCGCCTCTTCTCTTCAGCTGACAAACGCCAGCAATTAGGAGCTATGATTGCTAATGCTTTGGACGCCGTAAATATAAACAATGAAGATTATCCAAAAGCATCAGATTTTCCTAAACCCTATCCTTGGTCATGATTAAAAAGGATTGCCATGCAAAACCAATTCGAGCAATTATTAGAATCCTTAGCACCTCTATTAAATACAAAACTTGCTCCCGATAAAAATAACTCTTGTTTGATCCGTTTCAGCAATACCCAAGTCCCAGTTCAAATAGAAGAAGACGGGAATTCTGGAGATCTTGCAGTATCTACGATTCTAGGTCCTCTTCCTGAAAATGTATTCCGTGAGCGTATTTTCAAAGCCGCACTCTCTGTAAACGGCTCTTTCCAATCTAGCATCAAAGGAATTCTAGGCTACGGTGAAGTCACCCAACAACTCTACCTTTCAGATATTATAAGTATGAATTATCTGAATGGAGAAAAGTTATTCGAATACCTTAATCTCTTTTCTATGCATGCTAAGATTTGGCTCGAATCCCTAAGAACAGGAAATCTTCCTGATCTCCATGTTTTGGGAATCTACTACGTCGCGTGAATGTTTTAAAATACACAAAACACTCGCCCGCAGCACATGCTTGGAAAATTCTAGGAACGTCTCCTAAACATGGTATTTGCCTACCGCTATTTTCAATACATACAAAAAACAGCTGTGGAATTGGTGAATTTTTAGACCTCATTCCTCTGATCTCTTGGTGTCGAGAAAAAGGGTTTCGCGTGATCCAGCTTCTCCCTTTAAATGATACTGGTGAAGATACTAGTCCATATAACAGTATCTCTTCAATAGCGCTAAATCCCCTTTTTCTTTCCCTATCATCTCTTCCAAAGATCGATCAAATCCCTCAAGTTTCTAATAAACTCCAAGAGATGCATGCGCTATGCTTGACCCCTTCGGTAAACTATACTCAAGTTAAAGAAAAAAAATGGGCATTCCTAAGAGAGTACTACCAAAAATGCTGTAAATCTTCCCTTGAAGGTAACCTTAGCTTTTCCCAATTTTTAGAAAAGGAGCACTACTGGCTGTATCCTTACGGAACTTTCCGTGCACTCAAACATCATATGCACGGAGAACCGATTAACAACTGGCCAAAGTCAATCACAAAAAAGGAAAATTTCCCTTACTTAACTAAAAAATTCTATGACGAAATTCTTTTCTTTTCTTATCTCCAATTTCTCTGTTACCAACAGCTTTCCCAAGTTAGAGCCTATGCAGATCAAGAACAGGTCTTGCTTAAAGGAGACCTTCCCATTCTAATTAGCAAGGATAGCTGCGATGTCTGGTATTTCCGAGAATACTTTTCCTCATCACGGTCTGTAGGAGCTCCTCCAGACCTCTATAATTCTGAAGGACAGAACTGGCATCTTCCTATCTATAACTTTTCAAGACTTGCCCAAGACGACTATATTTGGTGGAAAGAACGTCTAAGGTACGCCCAAAATTTTTATTCACTCTATCGCTTAGATCATATTGTAGGATTTTTCCGCTTATGGATTTGGGATTCTTTAGGAAATGGTAAGTTCATTCCTGAAAATCCTAAAGATTATATAAAGCAAGGTACGAGTATTCTCTCTGCTATGCTCCGTTCTTCTTCGATGCTACCTATCGGAGAAGATCTCGGGATCCTACCTGAAGATGTTAAAACAACATTAACACACTTAGGGATCTGTGGAACACGGATCCCGCGATGGGAACGTAACTGGCAAAGCGACTGTGCTTTTATTCCCCTCAAAGATTACAATCCACTTTCTGTGACCACCCTCTCTACCCACGACTCCGATACGTTTGCCCAGTGGTGGCTCAATTCACCTCAGGAAGCTAAACAATTTGCTACATTTTTAAATCTTCCTTTCGAACCCTCCCTGACCCCAGAAACTCAAACAGACATTTTAAGACTCTCTCACCAATCAGCATCCATCTTTCATATCAATCTCTTTAACGATTACCTAGCCCTCTGCCCTGATCTAGTATCAAAAAATCTACAAAGAGAACGAATCAATACACCAGGAACTATTTCTAAAAAGAATTGGTCTTATCGAATTCTTCCTGCTTTAGAGGATCTCTTCGCCCATAAAAAATTTAATGGCTACATTGATAAGATTCTTAAAGAACTTTAAGGGTATCAATAAAATATTCGCGTTTTCTCAAGCCAGATGAAGAACCTTCTATAATTTCCTATAATGACCTCTATTCTTTAAATAATTCATTCGTTATCAACAATAGACAATGAAATTTTCTAAGAAAACCTCTTTCCCATATATTCGAAAAGCTCTAGTATAGGTTCCTTTTCATAGAGTTGCTTTATTTAACCGATGTTAGAGAATTCATAGGAAGAATATGTCAAGAAAGTGCCCCCTTACAGGGAAAAGACCTCGTCGTGGTTATAGCTATACCATTCGAGGTATTGCTAAAAAGAAAAAAGGAATTGGCTTGAAGGTAACAGGGAAAACTAAAAGAAGATTCTTCCCTAATATGTTGACCAAGCGTTTATGGTCCACAGAAGAAAACCGTTTTCTTAAGCTTAAAATTTCTGCTAGTGCTCTTCGGCACATCGATAAGCTTGGATTAGCGAAAGTTCTGGAAAGAGCAAAAAGCAAAAATTTTTAATTTATATTAATTAAGGGAAATATTTATGTCTTTTCTAAGGCGCCATATTTCTCTTTTTCGTTCGCAAAAACAACTTATTGATGTTTTTGCTCCTGTAAGTCCTCACCTCGAGTTAGCTGAAATTCATCGTCGTGTTATTGAAAATCAAGGCCCCGCCCTTCTTTTTCATAATGTTTTAGGATCCCCATTTCCAGTCCTTACTAATCTCTTTGGGACAAAATATCGTGTGGACCAACTTTTTTCTCAAGCTCCTGATGACCTCGTAGCTCGATTCGCCCGTCTGCTTTCTTCTCCCCCAAAGCTTTCTTCTTTATGGCAATCGCGCAGTTTATTAAAAAGAGCCTGCTCTTTAGGACTCAAGAAAGCACGGTTTCGTCGCTTTCCTTTTGTTTCTATGTCCTCAGTGAACTTAGACCGCCTACCTCTGCTAACAAGCTGGCCTGAAGATGGTGGGGCCTTTCTTACACTTCCTCTTGTCTATACGGAATCCCCAACTCTTTTTACACCGAACCTTGGAATGTATCGCATGCAACGCTTCAACCAAAATACGATGGGGCTGCATTTTCAAATCCAGAAGGGAGGGGGGATGCATCTCTACGAAGCAGAGCAAAGACAGCAAAACCTTCCTGTTTCGGTTTTTCTATCTGGGAATCCCTTTTTAACCCTTTCTGCTATTGCTCCCCTACCAGAAAATGTCTCAGAAATTTTGTTTGCTACCTTCCTCCAAGGATCAAAGCTGCTCTATAAAAAAACAAACGATCACCCCCACCCTCTACTTTACGACGCAGAATTCATCCTTGTAGGAGAATCTCCAGCAGGGAAACGTCGCCCCGAAGGTCCCTTTGGAGATCATTTCGGTTATTATAGTCTCCAACACGACTTTCCTGAATTCCATTGTCATAAAATCTATCACAAAAAAGATGCTATCTACCCCGCTACAGTAGTTGGCAAGCCGTACCAAGAAGACTTTTATTTAGGAAACAAACTCCAAGAATACCTTTCCCCTTTATTTCCGTTAGTTATGCCTGGTTTGCGCAACCTTAAAAGCTATGGAGAATCAGGATTCCATACACTTACTACCGCTGTTGTTAAAGAACGCTACTGGAGAGAATCTCTAGCAACCGCTCTTAGAATTCTCGGAGAGGGCCAACTTTCCCTAACCAAATTTCTAATGATCACAGACCAAGAGGTTCTACTTGAAAGATTCTCTACAGTTCTAGAAACGATTTTAGAACGTTTGCAGCCAGACCGAGATCTTATTATTTTCTCAGAAACTGCAAACGATACACTAGACTATACAGGACCTAGCCTAAATAAAGGTTCTAAGGGAATTTTTATGGGAATAGGGGAAGCAATCCGAACCCTTCCTCATAGATATTCTGGAGGAAGAGTCCCAGGAGTTCGAGACCTCGCTCCGTTCTGTCGTGGTTGCCTAGTATTAGAAACATCGACCGAGGACCGATGCATTCAATCTCTCCTCCACCATCCAGATCTAAAGGGATGGCCTCTGATCATTCTTACTGATAATTTGATGCAAACCATACAAAGTGAAAAGGATTTTCTCTGGAGGACTTTCACACGATGTGCCCCAGCAACTGATCTTCATGCACTGCACAGTCATTTTGCTACCCACCGCCCAAATTACAACTTTCCCTTCATTATTGATGCCCTTATGAAGCCTTCTTATCCTAAAGAAGTTCACGTAGACCCATCTACAGAACAAAGGGTCTCCGAACGTTGGCACAAATACTTTCCTAATCAAAAAGCTTATTATATCTAATAATAAATCTTATTTTATTAAAAGTTTAATAAAGTGGTTATTTTTTATTTTTTAAAAATATATAAAAAATAAAAAACTATTTTAAGAGTAAAAAATGAATAAAAGACAAAAAGCTAAATTAAAAATCACTGTTATTATTAGTACTTTGATTTTAGTAGGAGTTTTTGCAAGAGCCCCTCGTGGCGACACTTTTAAAACTTTCTTAAAGTCCGAAGAAGCCGTGATTTATTCCAATCAATGTAATGAGGACATTCGTAAAATTTTATGCGATGCTATAGAACATGCTGATGAAGAGATCTTCATGCGTATTTATAACCTCTCTGAACCCAAGGTTCAACAAAGTATAACTCGACAAGCTCAATCAAAAAAAAAAGTTACTATCTACTATCAAAAATTTAAAATTCCTTACATCCTAAAGCAAACAAGCAATGTGACTCTAGTTGAGCAATCTCCATTAGGAGGTAAGCTCATGCACCAAAAAGCCCTTTCGATAGATAAAAAAGATGCGTGGTTGGGATCTGCAAACTATACGCACCTTTCTCTACGTTTAGATAATAATCTGATCCTAGGAATACATAGCTCCAAGCTCTGTGATCTTATTATTACAAACACCTCTGGCGACTTTTCCATAAAGGATCAGATAGGGCACTATTTCGTTCTTCCTCAAGATCGTAAAATAGCCCTACAAACAGTGCTTCAAAAAATTCAGACTGCTCAAAAAACAATCCGCGTTGCCATGTTTGCTCTCACGCACTCAGAGATTATTCAAGCCTTGTATGAAGCAAAACAACGAGGAATCTATATAGATATTATCATTGATAGAAGTCATAAAAAACTTACTTTTAATCAGTTACAAAAATTAAATATCAATGAAACTTTTGTTGCTGTAAATACGGGACCTTACACCCTACATCATAAGTTTGCAGTTATAGATAATAAAACCCTACTTGCAGGATCTATAAACTGGTCCAAAGGAGGATTCTCCTTAAACGATGAAAGTTTAATCATCTTGGAAAACCTTACAAAACGGCAAAATAAGAAACTTCAGATGATTTGGAAAGAACTAGGTAAGCATTCCGAACGTCCTATAATAGATGCTACAGAAAAAGAGATCTTAGAAAAACGTTTTGCTGTAGAAGTACAAGAAGCAGCTTAATTATTTAAAGAGTACAATCAGCAGGCCTAGCTCCTTATTCAAGCAGCTCTAGGCCTCTTCATCCTTTTGATAAAAGAGATTGGAAGCAAGCTCTAAAACTCCTTTATTTCTAGCAATGACCCAAGCTTCTCCTGCTGCTGCAATTGCCTGAGAAGCCGCAGCCCCTAAAGAGATGTTCTTTTTTTTCTTTATAATCTTGATGGATCGCTTTTGTTGTTTTTTTTCGTCTTTTTCCTCGTCCCTATCCTCTTTTTTCTTACTACCGTCGTGTAGCTTTTTAAAATCTAAACGAACATGGCGCAACTGAGAAAGCAAGACCTTTGCTTGTTTTTGTCCTAGTAACTTATAACGATGCTTTTGCTTCTTCTCCTCTTGTTCACGATCTCCAATAGCAAGCAAAGCAAGGCGAATTGCCTCATTCGTAGCGATCTCATCAGAAATTTTTTCTGCTAAAGGAGAGTTTTGATGAGAATCTCTAGCTATATTTTGTGTAGACAGAGCTCCATAAGGATCAAAACGAATTATGCGCATTACCAACCTACAACCCTATATATCCTTAGATAATTTTTTTTCTTTCTTCTCCCGACGCGAAGCTCTTGGATTGGAAGATCCTCTTCCTTCATCTCTAAAACCACTATTTCCACCACCAGAATCGTCATGAACAGAAGAAGCTTCAGGCTTTCCTTGAACTGATAGACGTGAGGATCCTGAAAAAGGTTGTGGAGAACGGAAAACAATGGGCGGTTCAACGGAAACATTTCGATATTGATAAATTAAGGGATCTGGAGGCCCTCCAGGACCTTTATGAGCTTCGATCTTTTCTTTGTAGTCATTAGTAGAACGAGGTGTAGGAGCAAGTAACGACACCCCTCGCTGGGCAAGAAAATGATATGATGAACTCACAGCATCGCTTCCTAAAGGTCCTCCTAAACCACTCTTAGTAGGGAAAACACTCTCCTCACTAATAGGAAGAAAGTTTTCACTGCTGTTATCTGGATGTTTGAATTCCGTAGATTCTTTCACGAATGATTTGGGCATCTCACTCGGAACTGCGGCGTCCCTAGGGAAACGATGCCTACCCTCTGCATGAGGTAAACTTTCAACCGCAGCTCCTCTCAAAGCACTCTCACGAATAGGAGAAAAGTTTGTATGGTTATCACTTTTTTCTATCCCTAGAGGCTTATGCTTTGATTTATCTCCCGATCTCTGAGGAGATAAAGTTCCTGAAAACTTGGGAAGAGGAAATTTTGTAGAGGAACCAGACCAAACAGAAGTACTTATATAAATCTCTCCAGTCCCTGATCCTGCAAGAAGCGAGGCCATAGCACGCGCTAGCATTATCTGGTCCTCACTCAATTCCTCTCGACTTTCTTTTTTCTCAGCTTCTTTTTCTGCCTTTTCTAGGGTATTAGAACCCTGCATTGCTTTTGGATTAGCTTCTACTGATTCGGAAGAAGATGACTTTACTTTCGCCTCAATCGTTTTAGGAGGAGTCATTGCTGTACTCATTTCCTCCTGTCCTAAATCAGAAAGATCTACCATTCCTTCGTTACCTGTTGCCATTGCCCTACGTACTAGTGAGGAGGTCTCAACATTAGGATCTAGAAGAGAGCTTACCATTTCCCCTCCTAAACGAGCTACAGTCCAAGCATTTACCTTTTCTTCACTCATAGGCTCTACTGCCCTTTGGAAAGATCCAAAAGAAGCCACGGAACTCGCTCCTGAAGAGCTTCTACTTAAACTTCTTGTCTCTGAAAATGCTGAAGATTTCAAAGCATCTAAAGAAAGCTGAGAAATATCAGAGGAACTCCCTCCCATCCCAGAAGCATCTAAGAAAAATCCCTGCATTTCAGGAGAGATACGGTTTCCCTTCTTTACCGCAACATCCATCGCTGTCGGCAATAAAGACGTTCCCTCGCCGTTATCAGAAGCCCGCTTTGCAGAAACTCTCGAAGCGCGGGATCCAAACCCCGACATGAATCCTTGCACACTAGCCCGCATTTTCGAAAAGGTCCCTTTTAATCGAGATTTTGGAGAGGTCGACGCTCGATCCTGAGTTTTACGATACTTAGCCTTATTGATTTGCGACTCTGTTTCGTACATCCCAGTGGATCCCGAACGCACTAAGCTTTCCTGCTTAGCAGAGGAAGCCTGCTTCGTTTCAGAAAATACAGATTCTTTTGGCGCAGAGGGACCCTCTGCCTGATCTCCTTTAAGAGCAGGATTCCACTTGCTTGGATCTGAAGAAGGATGAATGCCTCCGCCGCCTGAAACTGCCATAGTGATTCTCTGAATTTAAAAAATATAACTTATAATTATTTATAATTTTAAAACAAAAAATAATTAATTTAAAAAAAAGAACTTACAAACAAATCTTAAAAATCTCGCAAACAAAAAAAAACGCAAGATAAAACACCTTGCGTAAAAAAAAACTTATGGGAGGACAAAGAATAACGAGTAGATGCAACAAAGTGCATCGCTGTTAAGCTAGAAGGATCACTCAGATCCGACTGTCTAAGTATTAAGATTTTGGAGATCTTAATACTTAGACAGTTCTTAGCTCTAAATTGATTCCCCAGATTTCCTGTCATTCCATCACGGGATAGTCCCGTTCTGCGATTTTTTTTTAGTTTAACCCCGTCTAAAGACGGACTGAATACTTACTAAAATTATCTTTGTCAGTAAAAATAAATCCATTCTCATAATTGAAAATCAACACCTTATCAATATCCTTTTTCTGAGAATCCAAGAGAGAGCGAACTAACTGGTCGTATTCTTGAGCACGGTGTTTAAGAGTTTTCTGTTCCTTAGCAATAACAAATGCACGACGGTTCTTATTTTTTATCTGCTTAGGTTTCTTTAACACTTCGGTTGATTTCTTTTGAATCGCCCGAGCCAAAGCCCTATCGGTTCTGCTCTTCTTTGGCTTTCCCATAAAAATTATAAAAATAAAAAATCAACCCAACAAACTAATTTTAATTTAAAAATATTAATAATAATAAATTAATTTTAATTAATATATAAAATATAACCTAAGCTTTTGTTTAGAAACCTTTTAGATAGATATAAAAAACCAAGCTAAGAAATGCTCTGGTTTGTTATATACAAGACGTCTAAACCTTTCGAAATCGATAATCAGAACTACAGGCTATCACAATGCCTTCCTACATCACACCTGGCAAATGCTTTCTTTTTTGTATTTTATCCATGCTAATCCTCCCCATACTCTGCCCTACTGCAAATCTGATCATTTTTTCTCCCTATATTGTTCTATGCTTCTATTGTTTTTCAAAAGATAGGGGACTCCTACTCTCTCTAGGCTGTGGTATCTTAAGCGATTTAGCCTTAGGAAGCCGAGGCGTATTTCTGCTTCTTTATCCTCTAACAGCTCTTATCACCCATAAGGCATACCTTATTTTTTCAAAAGAGAGCAAGACCGCCTTGGTAATCGTGAATATGATTTTCTGTGCAATCTTTTTACTCCTAACAATTCCTACATACGCCCTGTTTGGCCATGAAGTACGTTGGTCTATAGATTTACTAGTTTCACCCCTAAGACATTCTTTCTTAGATAATCTCATCTTCAATTCCTTAATCTATATACTTCCTTGCGCAATAAACTCTGGAATCCGTAAAATGGTATCTTTTTTTAGGAGATTTGTATGTTGCTGAGAGGGCTTCCTGTAGCTGAAAAAATCCTTCAAAAACTTAAAGAAGAAATCTCGCAAAGTCCTACTTCTCCTGGACTTGCTGTGGTTCTTATTGGCAATGACCCCGCCTCTGAAGTATATGTTGGCATGAAAGTCAAAAAAGCTGGAGACATTGGAATCATTTCCAAAGCTCACAAGTTACCTTCCGACTCCACCCTATCTTCCATCCTGAAGTTAATAGAACGGTTAAATGAAGATCCCAGCATCCACGGCATCCTTGTTCAACTTCCCCTTCCCAAACACCTAGACAGTGAAGTTATTCTCCAATCGATCTCACCAGATAAAGATGTTGACGGTCTTCATCCTATAAACATGGGAAAGTTACTCCTTGGAAATTTTCATGGACTTATACCTTGCACTCCTGCAGGAATTATCGAACTTCTGAACTATTATGAGATTCCTCTTGCAGGTCGCCATGTTGCTATTGCAGGGAGAAGTAATATCGTGGGGAAACCCTTAGCAGCCCTCATGATGCAAAAGCATCCTCAAACCAACTCTACAGTCACAGTTCTCCACAGCCAGTCCAAAAACCTACCAGAAATCTTAAAGATGGCTGATATTATTGTTGCTGCTGTAGGAGTGCCACTTTTTATAAAAGAAACTATGGTAGCACCCCACGCTGTAATTGTAGATGTAGGAACAACAAGAGTTCCCGCCGACAATGCGAAAGGCTATACTCTCCTTGGAGATGTAGATTTTAATAACGTTGTGACAAAATGCGCAGCAATCACTCCAGTGCCTGGAGGCGTTGGTCCCATGACTGTTGCTATGCTTATGAGCAATACCTGGCAATGTTATCGAAATTGTTCTTAATTCTTCTATGTCTTGGACTCTGTTCATGCTCTCAGAAAATGACAACAATCAAGGGAGAGCAGATGACAATCTCTTACCGTATCATTCTGGGAAAATCTTTATCTGCAAAAGAAAAAGACCTTTTATGCCAGCAAATCAAGGCATGTTTTCATAAGATTGACTCAATTTATAACAATTGGAATCCCAATTCAGAGCTCTCGATGATCAACCGAGCTCCAGCAAACATCCCTATCACCCTATCCGTAGAACTTTCTGATTTCTTAGATCAGGTAGATAAACTTTATAAGCTTTCGGAAGGACGTTTTGACCCTACTTTAGGACCTTTAAAAACTCTTTGGCTTCTACATCTCAAGAGTCAAACTCTCCCTCCTAAGGAAGTGTGGCAACAACATTATCAAACCATGGGTTGGCAACACCTTACTTTTAACCCAAAAACAAAAACTCTAATCAAAGATAATCCTCAAGTTCAAATCGATCTCTGTGGTGTTGTCAAAGGTTACGCCGTAGATTGTCTAAATGAAATTTGTAAAAATTTTTGCTCCAACAGCTATGTGGAGTGGGGAGGAGAGATAAAAACCTCAGGCCATCATCCTTCAGGAAGGCTCTGGCGTATTCTCTCTGAAGCGGCAGGTGAGATTTTAGAGATGGATAACAAGGCAATTGCAACTAGTGGAAATCGTATTCAAAAATGGTTTGTTGAAGGGAAAACTTATACTCATATTCTTGATCCCCGTACAGGAAAACCTTTAGAGCTAGACACGTATCCTATCCAAAGTGTTTCCGTAGTCCATCCGAGCTGTACATATGCCGATGCTATTGCAACAGTTCTCATGACTTTTAGTTCTAAAGCAGAGGCAAAAAAATGGGCTGAAGAACATCACATCCTAACCTATATCAATGATGGCGCCTCTTCATAGCAGCCGCAACCTCACGTTCTTTTTCCCGTTCTATGATCGTACGACGCTTATCGTAAGCTTTTTTCCCACGACAACAACCCAAACGCACCTTAACATAGCCGCGACGAAAAAACATGCTCAGAGGAATCAAAGTCATGCCCTTTTGAGCAATTTTACCCTCTAATTTACGAATTTCGTATCTATGAAGAAGGAGCTTACGCTTACGACGCTCTTCGTGGTTATAGATATTCCCAAACCGATACGGAGCGATACTAGCATTCAACAACCACCCCTCACCTTTAGAAATGACTACATAAGCATCCCCTAGATTCCCTCCATGATCACGCAATGACTTGATCTCAGTTCCAGTCAAAATGATGCCTGCTTCTAAAGTCTCTATAACTTCATAGTTACGCAGAGCCCTGCGATTAGAAACAATTTCTTTTTCTGCCATAAGATCCTCCCCCGTATTTGGGGACAAAAGCAAGTATAACAAAAAGTAATTTTTCCTTCTTAAGACAATAACGAGAATCGTCTTTCCTTTATTTTCAAAGAAAATTTCCTCAGCCTAAAGCCTTTTTTAGTAACAAAATATCTAGAAGACCAGAAAATCGCTTTGTAGTAATATCCCGATCGTACCTCTACGATCTCTTTTAAAGAGGCGTAGCCCTTCGCATAAAGTTAGATGACTCTGAGGTCATAGGAAAATATGAAATTCGTTGTATCCCGAAATGAGCTAGGAAACCTTATCAAAAAAATTCAAAGTGTCGTTCCTCAAAACACACCGATTCCCGTACTCACCCACGTGCTGATTGAAACTTATAATGACGAATTAGTTTTTACTGCCACCGATTTGACAGTGAGCACACGTTGCGTTGCCAAAGCTAAAGTCTATGAAAAAGGAGCGATTTCTATCCCATCAAAGAGATTTTTTCAATTGGTTAAAGAGTTAACAGAGGCAAATTTAGAAATTTCCTCGTCCGCAGGGGAAATGGCACAAATCACTTCGGGATCTTCATGCTTTCGCCTACTGAGCATGGAAAAAGAAGACTTTCCCATGCTCCCTGATATACAAAACGCTCTGCGCTTTTCCTTACCTGCTGAGCAGCTAAAAACAATGTTACAGAGAACCTCATTTGCCGTATCGCGAGAAGAAAGCCGCTATGTTCTTACTGGAGTTCTGTTTTCTATAGCCCAGGGCATTGCTACTATGGTGGGGACTGACGGAAAACGGTTAGCAAAAATAGATGCCGAAGTTACTTTAGATAAAAGTTTTGCTGGAGAATATATTATTCCTATCAAAGCAGTAGAAGAAATTATAAAGATGTGCTCTGATGAAGGTGAAGCTACTATCTTCTTAGATCAGGATAAGATTGCCGTTGAATGTGATAACACACTCCTTATCTCAAAACTTCTCTCTGGAGAATTTCCCGATTTTTCTCCTGTCATATCTACAGAGAGTAACGTAAAACTCGATTTGCATCGAGAAGAGCTGATTACTCTACTCAAACAAGTTGCATTATTTACAAACGAGTCCTCGCACTCCGTGAAATTTTCTTTCTTACCAGGAGAACTCACTCTAACAGCAAACTGTACTAAAGTGGGTGAAGGAAAGGTAAGTATGGCTGTGAATTATTCTGGTGAACTCCTAGAAATTGCCTTTAATCCCTTTTTCTTTTTAGACATCCTGAAGCATAGTAAGGATGAATTGGTCTGCCTAGGGATCTCCGATTCCTACAATCCTGGAATCATTACAGATTCTGCCTCAGGATTATTTGTTATCATGCCTATGAGACTACATGATGATTAATAAATTACCCCAGGTAAATCCTTTAGGTCGCTACCCTGCCGATTTTTATGAAAATCTGCTCTCTGAAGCTACAAAATTTTCGCAACCATAGTGATTTAGAAATCTCACTAGCCCCTAAGCTCAACTATATTGTTGGGAAAAATGCCCAAGGAAAAACAAACCTCTTAGAAGCGCTTTACGTTTTATCTCTAGGAAGGTCTTTTCGAACACAACACCTCACAGAAACCATCACCTTTGGGTCTCCCCATTTCTTCTTAGAAACACAATTCGAGAGAGACCAACTTTCTCAAGCGCTATCCATCTATACAGATAAACAGGGAAAAAAGATCTTCTACAACCAAAATCCCATAAAAACCTTATCTCAGCTTATAGGAAAAGTACCTATCGTCCTCTTCTCTTCAAAAGACCGCCTCCTAATTTCAGGAGCTCCTGCGGATCGTCGTCTCTTCCTCAACCTGCTTTTATCTCAATGTGATAGCCAGTATACCCACGCCTTATCATACTATCATCGCGCCCTCCAACAAAGAAATGCTCTCTTGAAAAGCAAGCAAACATCCACTGTTGCCATCTGGGACGAACAACTAATTAAGCACGGTACGTACCTATCAATCCAACGTTTTCTCTGTAGTCAGAAACTCACAGCTTTATGCAAAGAACTCTGGTCCAACAATCTAAAGGAACAGCTAGCCTTAAAATTTAAGAGCTCCTTAATCAAAAATTCTGATATTTCTGAAACTACTATTGCTGAGGAATTTCATAAACAACTCTCTACATCCCTTCCCCGGGATCTTGAATGGGGAAGCACTTCAATAGGCCCTCATCGAGAAGACTTTCTACTTACTATCAATCAAATGCCTGTCTCTCAATTCTCTAGTGAAGGGCAAAAACACAGTCTCTTAGCAATCTTACGTCTTGCTGAGTGCCTCTATCTAAAGCAAGCTCACAACGTCTCTCCTCTAGTCTGTCTAGATGATATCCATGCAGGATTAGATAATGAACGTATTGGTCAACTCCTTGACCTCGCCCCTAGTCTGGGCCAGACTGTAATCACCTCCACTCGCATTCATCAGGAGCTTCCAAAAAAGAGCCTGATCTTAAGTATCAATAATGCTCAAGTTTCTGAGCAAATTATCTAAAATAATAAAGTCATCGTTTCTTTTAATATTAAAAGTGAACTAATTAGTTATTTTTATTAATAAGTATCAACAAACATATTCTTTTTTAATAAAAGACTTATTTAAAATAATTATATCGGTGACAAATGAAGAAATTTTTATTAACTATACTCTTTCTAGCTGTTGGTACTCCTTTATTCTCGGAAACCTCAGTAATCCAAACCCTTCCGTCTGGAATCGGGGGCTTAAAGGAAACCTCTCAGAAAAAAGAATCCGTTGTCTGCGTGCACGCATTCTTAAGATCCTATACATCCTTAAAACCCATTGCTCGCGTTCTAGAAAAAGAACACTACGATGTCTTTATTTGGAATTACGAAACTCGTAAGTTTACTCTAGAAAGGCATGCCGAACACTTGAATCTCTTGCTCAAAAAAATTGCTGAACTCAAGCCTGGAGTTCCTATCAACTTCGTAACTCATTCTATTGGAGGAGTGATTGTTCGTGTCGCACTTGCTCGCCCAGACTGTCCTGAAGAAGCCAAGAAAGGAAAAGCCATTCTTATGGCTCCTCCAAATGCAGGGTCTACACTCGCAAGACGCTACAGATGTGTAAAATTCGTACAGTTCGTATTCGGAGGAAAATTAGGAAGACAACTCCTAACATACTGCCCTACAAAGATGTTAAATATCGCGAAACTGCCCGCATCTTTAGACGTTCTCATTCTTAGCGGGAACAAACATAGCAAATTCCTTCCCTTCCGCCTGCCCTATGAAAATGATGGCAAGGTATGTACTATAGAGACGAAACTAGATACACCACATAAAACTTATGTTATCCATACCAGCCATACCTATATCATTAATAATAGGAAGTCTCTCTATCTTATGAAGGAGTTTTTAAAAGAGGGAAATAAAACCTCTATAATTGAGGACACTCCAGAAGCAGCTCTAGAACAAACCGTTATGGAAGACAAACAGAAGAATTCAAGACTTAAGCCCTATCCTAACCAGGACGTCTACGTTATACACTGCTTTGGTTCTCGTCCCTATAACCTTTACGGATTCCCCAAAAAATGGAACCCTAGCCAAAAAAGCGAAATAGGTCTTGAAAAGTTAGAAAAATAAAGAAAACAATCAACAAAAATGTGAAAGGAACCAAGATCCTTCCCACAATCTTCATATTCAAACGTCTTCTTGTGACTACCTCCCACAAACATAGAAGAATATAGCCTCCATCCAAAACAGGAATAGGAAGCAAATTCAATACAGCCAAATTCATACTAATTAGGCCTGTCCAAAAGAGCGCTTCAGAAAATCCTACCGACCATCCCGTATGTAAGATTTGCACAATACCCACGGGTCCAGAAAGCCACCGCGGACTCAAATGTCCAGTAACCAGTGCTTTCAATGTGATCAAACTTTCCTTAGTAATATTTACTAAGAGAACCACGGGTGAAGGATTGTATTTCACCTTAAGATCTTTTAAAGATATTCCTAAAGATGGTTTTTGCTTTTCAGCATCAAGACGTTCTAGATAGTATCTTTGTTTATCCTTATTCTTAATCTTCTTAGCCAGTTCCAGCTGTTTATCTAAACTCTCTGAAGAATAAACATCAATCCAAGGACGAGGCTCAATAGGATCCAAAAGACGGTAAGGACCTGCTATTTTTACTTCTTTGGGCTCTCCAAGGTGATTCAAAATTTGTAGCAGATCTTTGGAATGATACGACGCGATAAACTTCTTGTCGGCATCTAGAGAATTCACCTCTTCAAGTTCTTGATCACTCATTTGCTGCACAATAATAGAAACCCAGTGATTCTGAACAAGACGTAAAATATCCACACTTCCCGAAACAGGAGTTCCGTCAATAGCTAAAATGCGGTCCCCAAGTTGTAATCTCTCTTGAGATTGTGGGAAAGGAGACTCTGGATCTATAGAGGTAAGCTCACCTTCAACGTATCCATAACTATTGATTACATAAGGCAAAGTATATAGCGAAGACCATTTACCTTTAAGGCCTGCCTCATACTGCGTATCTATGAGCTCATTACGCAGATAGGGAGTATAGTGTAAAACCGAAGCCAATACCCTAGGTTGACGAGAAAATAAGATTTCTCCATTACGTGTCACTTTAACAAAAGCATAAGACTCATTTAGTATCTGAGATACCTGAGCCATAGAAAAAAGAAGTGTTCCATCCATCCAGACTAAACGATCATTCGGACGTAATTGTGAATTCTTCATAGGAGAATTCACGGGTAGTGACACCTGATCATGATACAAAAGATAACTCGCTCCAGAACACGGCACCCCCAATTTAGTAGGATCAAACCCCACATCAATAGAGAACTCTTTGCTAGGAACCGCCAAATATCCTGGGCGTGTGATCTCTAAATTGAGATGCCCCTCTAATAAAGAGGTCGTTAGCATCTCCTTGTCTCCTCCATAAGGCTTACCATTACACACGCGAATCTCATCTCCAGGAATCAATCCTTCAGCCTGTAAAACGGGGTGCACCCAACCAACAACTCGAGAACAATCGTTATAATTTTTATTTCTTCCTCCATTCATGTAAAGAATACTGAAAGCAAGAAGAGCCAGTAAAATATTGGCAAAAGGACCAGCAAAAAGAACGAATATTCTTTTCCAAGGAGACTTACTAAAAAATCCATTCGGAATATCATAGACAGACTCTATCTTGCTTTTCTCTCCTTTTTCTTTTGTATGTTCCATACCTCTGATGCGAACATAACCTCCAAAAGGAATGCAACCAATGCGATACTCTATGCCGCCTATGCGCTTTTTAAATAAAGCAGGACCAAAACCTATGCTAAAACTCTCTACAGCCATTCCTACAGCTTTTGCTACTATCAAATGACCAAGTTCATGAATTAACACTAAAACCCCTAAAGCTAGGGCTGCTAGAATAAAATAGATTATTGTCATATACCTACTCGATTATATTTCTTGAGCAAGAGCTCTAGCCTCACCATCTACCTCTAAAATATCTTCTAAAGAGTGGCAGGCATAAACCTTATGACATTCCATAAGAGTCGTTAATTTTTGTAAAATGTCACACCAAGAAATTTCTTCGGAAAGGAACCTTCGTACTAATACTTCATTGGCTGCATTAAAAAAGCTCCCAGAAGACCCCTCTTTCTCTAAGACCTCTCGTGCTAAACGAATACTAGGGAATCGCTCCTCATCTACTGGGAAAAATTCTAAAGTCTGTTTCTTTGAAAAATCGATACCTTCCCTAGGAGATGGCAAACGCTCTGGAGCTGTTAAAGCATACTGTATCGGAAAGAGCATGTCGGGAGGATTCATTATAGAAATCACACTCCCATCTGCAAATTCTACCATACCATGGATTAAGCTTTGAGGATGAATTATAGCTAGGATTTCGACATTGTTTAAACCAAACAACCAATAGGCCTCTATAATTTCAAGACCCTTGTTCACTAATGTTGAAGAATCCACTGTGACTTTTGGTCCCATATTCCATATAGGATGACGCAAAACATCTTCTTTTGTCACACGAGAAAGCTCTTCTAATGACTTGTTGAGCAAAGGCCCTCCAGAAGCTGTAAGAATTAGCCTCTTAATTCCCTCAACAGCTCTTCCTTCTAAACATTGATACAAAGCATTATGTTCGCTATCGATAGGAAGAACCTCAACGCTATATTGCTTTGCAGTCTTAGAAATCAATTCTCCAGCACAAACTAAAATCTCTTTGTTTGCTAAAGCAAGCGTCTTTCCTTTTTTCATAGATTCTAGAATTGCTGGCAGTGCCTCGATTCCTGAAGAAGCAGCAACAACAGTAGTCACAGCATCCATGATACAAAGCTCTGTTAATCCCTCCTGTCCTAGAAAAAATTGAATATGAGGGAATCGCTGACAAGCCTCTTTATAAACCTCTTTATTATAGACCGCAGCAGCTAATGGGGAAAACTCTTCTATTTGCTCGAAAAATAATTCTGCATTATTCCCATAAGAAGCTATAGAAATAATTTTAAATTTTAAAGGATAACGCCTAACAATTTCTAATGTTTGACGACCAATACTACCTGTTGACCCAAGAACAGCTAAATGTTTCAAGCACCGCTACCTTTAACTATGTGAAAAAGAGAATCATACTCCGCAAGTCGAAGAATTGTCAATTCTCTAATTAATACTATTTCTTCTCTAAAGTTTCCTCATAACTAAAGTTGACTAAACTCTAAAATTTCATTCTTTTAAATCAAAGCTATTATTGCGAACTTTCTTGATGTATTTTGTCGGAATGCTTAGAAAAACTGCGTCGAAAATAGCTCGTAAATTTAACCAAGATATACATGATCGTCAACAGTACTACAGATATCCCCGAAGTTGATAGCCCCACGCCATAAGCACTAAGAATAGCTCTCGAACATGCAGGAGCTGAAAATGCCGTAGTAATACTAAAAATTAAAGACCATGCCATAAGACCCCCTATGGATTTCGCGATAATCTTAGCAATAAGTCCTGGAATGATCAGAAAAGCAAGAGCCATTAATACACCTACCGCCTTAAAAGCTCCTACAAGACATGCAGAAAGTTGCAAAATAATTAAATAATCGATGAATCGAATCGGTATCCCTATAGACGAGGCGAATACAGAGTCAAAAGAAGCGCAAACTAAACTGCGGAATGCAAGGATAGTGATCACAGCATTAGCCAAAATAACAGTAGTCACAGGAAAAATATCTTCTTGCGTTAAAGAATCGGCATTTCCTAATACAAGCTCCGTGCCTATATGAGCATTCTTTGTCATAAAGACCAGTAAAACAAGGCTAAGAGAAAATAATAAGGAAAAGACTAGAGCAGTGCTGCTCTCTTCTGAAACTTTGAACGTATTACGAATAAAGTAAATAAGAAATCCTGTAAGTACAGCTGTTGCCATTGCCGCAAGAGTTAGGGTACTCAAAGAGAGTGTAGTCAGTTGATTTGTAAACAAACAAACACAGACCAAACCAAAAAGCACGGTGTGAGAGACAGCGTTAGCATACATAGCCATCTTTCGCAAGACTAAAAATGTTCCTGCAAATGCACCAGAACACGAAATAGCAAGAAACACTATAACCTGAACATCATCAATATATAGAGAACCAGAGAAAAGACTCCCAGAAAACAGTCGCGAAAAAAAGACCAAGAAAAATTCGAAAAAAGATACTCCATAATATGGAGAAAGTCCCAAAACCATTATACCCCCTTTTTTTTATTTGGGATAATTTGTTCATGAGGATCATAACAAGGGTCATTTAGCATTTTTGTCAGCGTGTTATCTAATTCTTCAGTAAGAACATGTTCCATCTCCTCAGCCAACTCGTGAACATTTTCTTTGTTAAAATCCAAAGAATTAACAAGATAGGACTCCCATAACCTATGAGCACGGACTAACCTTAATGCCTCACCCCTTCCTTTTTCTGTGAGTCGGTAACGATCTTTTTCTTTTTTTACATACCCTTGCCATTCTAATATCCAAACTCTCCACCTAGGAAAGGGCCTAGGACTAAAATACTCCTGATACTTATGACTACAGACAAAATCTCGGACACTAATATTCTCTAAATAATTATTAGAAATATGCCAAAATACCTTCAAAAGGTGTTCTTGATGTTTTAAAAATGAAAAATGCTTTCTACGGAAAATACGAATTACCCATCCAGATTTTGGAGAAAAAAGCAAACATATGCATGCCAATAATCCAGCACAAACTACAACTAAAGGTCCCGTAGGCAATGTCACAAAAACTGCTTGTTGTCCTATAACAGCACGGCATGTGAATACTACAGAGATATAACTTCCTAAAGCACCGCTAATTCCTCCAAAGCATGCAGAAAGGATAAGAATTGTACTTAGACGATCCGAAAGCTGACGAGCACCTAGAGAAGGAGCCACAAACATGGCAGAAATTAAAACGATCCCTACACTTCTTACACCACTTACGATCACCAGCGATACAAAAGTCAAACTCATTGCTTCATACAGAATAGTCTTTAAACCACAAGTAACAGCAAAGTCCTTATCAAAGGTAGTCACAACAATTTGTCGATACCACCACCATAAAGCAAGTAACGAAACACAAAACACTACAGCAGCTAATGCAGCTTCAAGAAAACCTAAAGTTGCTGCTTGCCCATAGAGATAGGCATTAATTCGATTATATAGTGTAGGGCTGCTTTCCTTCACATAACTGGCTAAAATAACTCCAAGAGCAAAAAATACCACAAGAACAAAACAAAGAGCGGCGTCTTTATGTAGTTTACATACTTTCCCTAGAAAGACAATGATTCCATAACCGAATATCGAAGCAATACATCCAAATAAGATAATCCAAAAAACAGAGGCTTGAGATGGAAAAACATATTGTGCCATTAAAGCCCCAAACAAAAGCCCAGGGTATGAGGCATGAGACAAACTCTCACTCAAAAGAGGCTGCTTGCTAATCAAAAGAATTGTCCCCCACAAGGCTGTGGTCATACAAATCAAAGTGACAGCTAAAAAACTAGATAAGAAAATCGTATCGGAAAAAACACAATTGAGCATAGTCAACACGCTCCAAATTGTTTTCCTCGAGAGAGTTTCAAGGTATGTTCCAAAAGTTCAATTTCACAACCATATGTTTGGAAAATGGTATCTCCATTCAGACACTCATCAGTAGGACCACAACAAATCAAACGCTTATTCAATAAAACTACATGATCAAATAGCTGACGTACGTGACTCAGGTCATGATGAACAACAACTATGGTCTTTCCTTGATCTCGAAGCTCACGCAAGACCTCTACAGATGTCTTAAACGAAGCCATATCAATAGCAGAAAACAGCTCGTCCATAAGATATAAATCTGCTTTTTGCATCAAAGCACGTGCTAAAAATGCTCTTTGCTGCTGTCCTCCTGAGAGCTGTCCTATTTGCCTATCTGCTAAAGATTCTAAACCAACTCTTTCTAAGATATTAAGGGCTTCCCTTCGATCGTCCAAAGAAATTCGCGCCCACATGCCTTTATAGCTGTAGCAACCCATAAGGACTAAATCTAAGACAGTCATGGGAAAATCCCAATCTACGCTAGCTCTCTGAGGCATATAAGCTATGCGCTGACGTACCTTTTTAAATTTTTGATTAAAAAAATAAATAGCCCCTGAAGAGGGCTTGACTAAACCTAACGAAGCCTTTAAAAGAGTGCTTTTACCAGCTCCATTAGGACCTAAAATAGCGGTTAAAGACCCTTTCCCCAAAGAAAAGGATACGTGATAAAGAACGGCCGCATGTTCATAGTTTACACAAAGGTTGTGTACAGACCAGAAAGTCTCATTCTTGTAATTCAATAACAACTCCCCCTAATTCTTCAGTAATAAGGCAGACATTATGTTTAAAGGTACTAAAATAATTGTCGTCCACATTATCACTATACAGTGATTTTTTAGCTAGGCGGACCAAATGATTTTTCTTGAGAGAGGAAACAATTTTTTTTAAAGCATCTTGATTCAAAGTATCCTCAGGGAAAACTACTTGGACATTATGCTCATTAATATAATCTACAACTGCCATAATATCACGAACACTGATTTGAGCTTCTGGAGATAGACCCTCAGGAGAAATACAACGGGACCTCCATTCTCCAGAATCCACTTCTTCAGGAGTAGCCAAATAACGACGTGTGAAGTAACTGAACGCATTATGACCAGAGACAAGATACCGTGAATTTTTGGGAACTGTCCTCAAACATTCTTTCGCCCAAAAATCTAACATAAGCATTTCATGCACAAGTTCTTTAGCATTTGCTTTAAATTCGTCAGACGATTCAGGAAACTTTTCACAAAGAACTTCTGTGATTTCTATGACCGCTTCCTTCCAAATAGAAAGATCCATCCAGATATGAGGGTCACAAATGCCATCTTCTTCTAGAGGAACAAATACCCCACGAGCTATCAAACGCTCCCCTAAATTAATACTATTGGGATTATTTTCTATATGCTTTCGCAAACTTAACGTATGCTCTAGACCAAGACCATTACAAAAAATTACAGCACTTGCAGCAATCTTATCCTCATCTCCCTTGACCATCTCATACAAATGAGGATCTAGTGATCCTTCAATCAAAACAAGATTAGTAAGTCTATCCCCGATAATTCTTTCAACACAATCATAAATCATGCGATTCATGGATAGCACACAAGGACGTGAATCTGGATGCTGACGTTGAGGATTTGTACACCCAAAAATCATACCACATGCAGCCAAACAGCAAACCCAACGCATTACTTTAACTATATATGTCATTCGCATCTCCCCTCCAGAGACATTTTTAAACTTCATTACAAACCACTTAAAGAGCCAAATTAAACATCAAAGCTATCACCTTATCTAAAAGATTTATTATTTATATTTTGGTCCCAGAAACTAACGAAAGAGGAAAATAACAGAAAAATAAGTTCCATTCAAAAGATATTTTATTCTTCAAGAAACACAACTAATAGAAACGAAAGAAATATTTTTGTTGAGGATAGTTTAAGAAAATTAGAAAATTCGTTTGTTTTATGAGAAAATAAAATGTTATAGAAAAAATCTTCTTTGCTTTATGATTTTTATTTTTTGAGTTTTGTTAAGAAACAAAAAGATCCTGAGAGGAAAAATATTGCAAAAAGGAGAAATTGCAATATAACTTATGTTCGCTGATTGATTAAACAGCGCTTTAATTTTATTTCTCTAAACATTAAATTGAAAGTATGCCACATTCTTTCTTATAAAATATGTAAGCATCAATTATAAAAGGTGGGTTTCATGGCCGTAGAACAATCAAATATAAAAGAAGAAATAGACAAATTGATCGGCAAAGCTATTAAAAAAGTCTGCGGAAACAAAGAAAATGATCTATGTCGCTATCTGCCAGGCCCTAGTGGCGGTTATATGCATCATTTTACTCTAAAGAAAATGAAAAGCGCTGCTCCTGAGCAACTCTTAAAAATGTTAAAAACATTTATTTTAGAATCGGAGACTCCACGTACAATTAATCCTAAGCCCAGAGCTCCTAGAGGTTCTAAAAAACGTCGAGACTTTATTAATTTTACTAAAACAGATATTGAACGTGTTTTAGAATTGGCAAGACAAGTTGGAGATAAAGATCTCTTAGCTCGTTTTAGCCCTAAAAAGCCGTTGACCTCTTTAAAAAGAGAGTTAATTCGTTCTATTCGCAACGGCATAGTGAGCGTAGAGTTATGGAATGCCTACGTGGAAGCTGTAAAAGCAGTAAGCTCTCCCAACCTTGAAACCGCCTCTCCTTTCGTTTAATTAAAAAATAAATTTTATAGGCGACTTGGCAATAAAGTCGCCTAAGAAGTTTTATCCCTTAGAGACACCCCTTTCCTCTTGTCAATAGAGCAAAAAGATGGTATATTATAAGGTCTTTCGAAATGGAAACGGTTTAAGCTAATCCACAACGAAATTAAAAACTATCAGAATAGAAAATAAAAGTATTTCAGAGGGTAAAATATGACAAAAACCGAAGAAAAACCTTTTGGAAAATTGCGCTCTTTCCTATGGCCAATACACGCGCACGAGCTGAAGAAAGTTTTGCCAATGTTCCTAATGTTCTTCTGTATTACATTTAACTATACGGTGTTACGCGATACAAAAGACACTCTTATTGTCGGAGCTCCTGGCTCTGGTGCAGAGGCCATTCCTTTCATCAAGTTCTGGCTTGTTGTCCCCTGCGCCGTTATCTTTATGCTTATTTATGCAAAGCTAAGTAACATTTTAAGTAAACAATCTTTATTTTACACAGTGGTAACCCCATTTTTACTTTTTTTCGCTTTGTTCCCAACTGTGATTTATCCTTTGCGAAATGCTTTACACCCCACAGATTTTGCTGATCGCCTACAAGCTACCCTCCCCTCAGGCTTACTAGGACTAGTTGCTATTTTACGCAACTGGACATTTGCTGCATTTTACGTTCTCGCAGAACTCTGGGGAAGTGTTATGCTATCTCTAATGTTCTGGGGATTTGCTAATGAAATTACTAAAATTCATGAAGCAAAACGCTTTTATGCTCTTTTTGGTATTGGAGCGAACGTTGCTTTATTGGCTTCTGGTCGTGCTATTGTTTGGGCTTCCAAACTTAGAGCTACTGTTTCCGAGGGAGTAGATCCATGGGGATTCTCTCTACGCATTTTAATGACCATGACTATTGTCTCTGGGCTTATCCTTATGGCAAGCTATTGGTGGATCAACAGACATGTTCTCACAGATCCTCGCTTTTATAATCCAGAAGAAATGCAGAAAGCCAAAAAAGGTGCTAAACCTAAAATGAATATGAAAGATAGCTTCCTCTATCTGGCTAAATCTCCTTATATTCTTCTACTAGCTCTCTTGGTTATCTCCTATGGCATTTGCATTAACTTAATCGAAGTGACTTGGAAAAGTCAGCTTAAAATGCAGTATCCTAATATGAATGATTATAGCGAGTTCATGGGGAATTTCTCCTTTTGGACTGGCGTAGTATCTGTATTTATTATGCTATTTGTTGGGGGCAATGTTATCCGTAAATTTGGATGGTTAACTGGTGCTCTAGTCACTCCTGTGATGGTTCTCCTGACAGGGATTGTTTTCTTCGCTCTCGTCATTTTTAGGGGTCAAGCCTCTGGACTGGTCGCTATGTTTGGTACAACACCACTAATGCTAGCTGTCATTGTCGGGGCAATCCAAAATATCCTTTCGAAATCTACAAAATATGCTCTCTTTGATTCGACTAAAGAAATGGCCTACATTCCTCTTGATCAAGAGCAAAAAGTTAAAGGGAAGGCTGCTATTGATGTAGTTGCTGCTCGATTCGGAAAATCAGGAGGAGCCCTAATTCAACAAGGGCTACTCGTTATCTGTGGAAGTATTGGAGCTATGACTCCCTATCTTGCAGTCATTCTTCTTTTCATTATTGCTATTTGGCTGGTTTCTGCAACTAAGTTAAACAAACTATTCTTAGTCCAGTCTGCTCTTAAAGAACAAGAAGTTGCTCAAGAAGAAGCTGCATCAATTCAAACAAGAACTCAAGAAGATTCAGCTACAGCTTCGGCTTCTTCATAAAGTTTCTCTTCTTATTCTGATCAATCCCTACCTACTTTTAGTAGATAGGGATTTTTTATGTTGCCCGATTATTTACTCCTAAATTCAAGTTGTACTATGAATTGTAATTCCCTAACGTCAATTCCGCACACATTTTTAAAAAATAATTGCGAATCCTGCATATCCTGTTCTTTAAAAAATAGAACAATTATCCAACTAATTCTTGGGATTTTCCTGGCTCTTACTAGTGCACTTACTTTTGTTTTCCTGTCCGCCCCTATTAGCTATGCTGTTGGAGGAACTTTAGCTTTAGCTGCGATCACCGTCTTGATTGTAACCCTAGTCATGGCTCTAGCTAAACCAACCAAAGTTGCACCTATTTCTAACCAACTTCTCAATATTATTTATAATCGCTATCCTCGAAAAGTTTTTGATTTTGTAAAAGCACAATCCCTAACTGTTGATGAATTAAAAATATTTATTAGCTGTTGGAAAAGCGACTCGAACTTACCCCCTCGTTTAAATAAAAAAGCAGAGGCTTTTGGAATCGAGATTCTAGAGGCTATAGATCTGACTCCCTTTCCCAATTTCGAAGACATTCTCCTTCGCTACTGCCCCCTACACTGGCTCTTCCATTTTATAAGTAAAACGGAATGTGTTGGCCAAGAACCTGCATTAAGTGCCGAACAAAAAATTTATGGTTTACTTGGACCTTTGGCATTTCATAGAGGATATACCACCATTTTTCACCCATTTACACGCCCTTTACTTAGTTTAATCTCAGAAAAAGATTATGCCATCCTAAGTAACCAAGCATGTAAAAATAAGTGGAATGTTCCCGTTGTAAAAAAGATCTGCGAAGAAATATTCAGGCAATTCAAAAGCTCTAAACTTAATAAGGAAGTCCCTTACAGCATGACTTTTCAGAAAGACCTTGCAGGAATCTCACAATTCTTATTCCTTTTCTTTTCTCATAGCATGACTTGGGAGCAAGCTCTGATGATTCAACTTTTAGACCCAGAAAATTGGAAAATATTTTGTCAGTTCGATAGATCAAAGGGTCACTGTTCAATGGCAGCATTTGGAGGCTTTTTGATTACTGAAACAAACATGCTTAATCCACAGTCCCCAAACTACGAAGCTGGCGTAGACTTCCTCACATGGGAAGAATTCAACGACTTAGTAGAGAAGGGGAAAAAGAGTCCTCTTTATCCAGCGACTGCTCTTATTCAGAATATATGCTCAATGACAAGGCAACATCAAAATCTGTTAAAACGATGGCAACTTGTTCGTAACAAGGAAAATAAACTGCGAACCTCTGAGATGCCCCAGTATAATTTCAATTCGAAAATGTTTACTCTAGAGAAAAAAAAATAGAAGAATAGGCTCTCTATTTGTAACTTTCTTTCTTCAACAAGCTCTGTACAATTGGGTCAATTCTAACCACTTAATGTTTTAAAAATTTTTTATTATTAAATCAACGGCTCATCTTTAAAAAGATTAACAAGTTCTTTAGCTACCCTTCCTGTAAAATTTATTTTTAATAAAAACTCTCCACAAACAATACAAGGCGGTTTCAATAAAAATTGAAAAATAAAAATATCTATTAACAAGAGTTTTTTTTGAATTTACGATATAATATTTAAACTAACTGACTTAGGGTGCTTATGAGCAATATGACTTCCCCCGTGATTCACAATAGTTGTATTGGCAGCTATTATTTTGAAATAAAAAATTCGACCATTATCCATATTGCGGTCAGCGCCATCTTAATTTTGGGCGCCTTGCTAGCTTTCTTGTGTGCGGCGGCTCCAATTTCCTGTATTATAAGCGGAGTGCTGTTGGGATTGGGATTATTAATTGCCTTGATAGGTTTGATCCTAGGGATAAAAAAAGTCAAACCCGTTATTCCATCAAAAGAACAACTACTTCCTGAAGACCTCTTAAAAGAAATTAGGCCACGTTATCCTAATTTTGTTTCTGATTTTATTTTAGAGGCTAAACCGAATCTTAACGAACTCATGTTTTTTATTGATTTTCTAAATAAATTGCATTCTGAAATTCAGTCAGACGAAAATTATTGTTTACCCGAGTCGCTACAATGTAAAATAGATGCATTCGGCGGTATCTCGCGCATAAAAAACGAGATCCGTGCTGCTGCTCTTAAAAGACTGAAAAGCGCCGCTCATTCCCGTCCTCTTTTCCCTCCTTTGAAAGAGCTATTACAAAAGCTTTATCCATTTTTTTGGCTGGGGGAGTTTATTTCTTCTGGTAGCAACGTTATAGAACTTTATGGAATGAAGAGAAGTAGTGACAGCTCTACAGAAGAAGAAATTCGGGATTATGTAAAAAAAGAAATGCTTCCTATCTATTGGTTTATTCCCTTAGGTTTTAAACAAGCTAATCCCTCCATTCTGAATCTACATACACTAGTTTTAGCTAGAGTCTTGACCCAAAATACTTTTCGATATCTTAAGTATGCAGCATTAAACGGAGAGTGGAACCTTGATAATAACGATTTAAATTCTATGAAACAGCAGCTCTTTGCTATGTATCGTACCGCGTATCAATCCTATGAAAATCTATCAGAGCCGCCTCTTGAAGAAAATGCATTCTACAAGATGCTGTTTTTTATTTTTAAGCATCAGTACTCTTGGAAACAGATGTCCCTAATCAAAACAGTCCCATGTAATTTATGGGAAAACCTCTGTTCCCTGAATTCAGACTACATAGGACAATCTCAAAACATGGAGTTGGCGTCTCTAATTGGAAATCTCTACACACAAGGCCTAATTAATAGAAAAAGCGAAGCTTTTCTCCCTTTGCTGACTCTCCTTAATTTAGATCAGTTTAAAACGATCCGTAGGGAATCAACGACTCTAGCGACTTTCCTGGAGAATTTAACAACCTATAATTCAACCTTTAAAGGCTTACTAAACACAACAGTCCATCCACTGACGAAAAAAATCTTCGCTCAACCTCAAACAGAAGAGGAGGTCCCTGTTCAAATTCAAGAAAAGGTGCCTTCCTGATACTTATGTCTTAGAGATTTCTATTTCAAAATAGGAAACTCTCTTTCGATATCTTCCCTTGTCTCCTTTTGAGACTAAAAGCCTAGGTAGCCTTACCACTTTTAGAGGAACGAGTTAGTTTTCTGGTCCCTGTCGTAAAATCGACTTCATAAATTGGAGTCTTCTTTTCTCCATGAGCTATAGCTCGCAACAGAAGCCCCTGTCTTAATATACTTGCTAGTCGCTTAGAAACTGCACTCAGACATTGTAGTAAGTATTTCCCCAGCCCCATCTTTTGAAAATCCTCAGAAGTTTTGAAAACTTCGACCTTTTCTTTTAGATCCTTCATAACGAAGAGACATATGTTTATATCAAAATCCTTAGAGGTTTCTTCAAGAAGATTTTGTGATGATAGAGCTCCTCCAAGAACACAAAGCTGAAGGTTATATGCCGTACCATTATCCATATAACACAGCGATTCCCAGGTATCCTGAGGAAGTTGCGTAATCAACTGAATCTGATCAAAAGAATATCCATGCAAGCTCAACAAGAGCAATTCCTTGCTGATCACCTCTTTTGTAAGCACCCCCTGTTTGGCATAGGTGTTGTGTATGCGGTAAATAACTTCCTTGACTGCCTCGTCGTCCCATTGCCCTTGAAGGGCCTTGTTTTGTAACAATGTAATGTCTTCTTTCGTTAATTTTCCAAGGATATTGCGCATCGCATTATAAAAAATTGTTGATTTAGCTGTACTATGCCCCAAAGGCCCTAACCAATAGTACCCGTAACATTCTTTAGGTAGGCCTAAGTCTTGACAGACTTTTGGATCTCCTGCTGATATAAATTTCTGAAGCCAATACATCGGACAGGATTGGTTTAAGATATCTTCAAATACTGGCCAGGTATTTTTTGCTAAATCATCTTCGAGTTTGTTAATGCCGTAGTTCTTTATTTTAGTTTGTAATTCAGAAGAGAGTTGTTTTATTTTCTCTTCAACAGAGATATTACAAAGTAGCGCGATAGAAAATTGTCTAAACTCGGCTAACGTCAACTGCTGTTCTTTTACAAAAGCAGCAATTCCAGGGCTGTAGGTCTCCCCTATGACCTCAGCAAAACTCTCGGGAATGATTCTTGGCGTTGGAGGGAGCTTCTTCTCTCCAAAAATTAAAGCTAAAATCACCAAAGCAAGAATGACCAAAGCAACAAGAGCTAAAACGCCTCCAACAATATAAGAAATGGGAGCCGATAAACACCCTAAAGCTACTAACGCTCCTATACAAAAGAGGCTAGCAATGGCTACTCGTAACACAGTCCTTGAACTTAAAGAACAGGAAGTGTGGCACTCGCAGTGATTTTTAAATAAAGCATGTGGAATGATAGTCATGCTCATAGTTACTCCTTGAATATAGATTTATTCAAGGCATTATAGATTATGTGTAAATAAAAATCTCGAATTCAAGAAATTCCTATAATAAAAAGTGCCTTTAAGAAGGGTTCTCACTGAGAATTTAGAGTAGAAATACCTTTTACAAGTCCCTAAAAAATTTAGGATTGATGCTTAACAACTTAGGAAATTTCCACAAGATGCGCTTGTTATTTTTTCTCCCGCCTTATATCTAAATAGTATTTAGAGTAGTTTTTAAAGACGTTTTATAATTTTTTAAATTGTTTTTTAAAGGTCAAACAAAGATTGTCTACGACTTCTCCTTTCTCCAATCTTTCTTGGATTTGTATTTCGCGCAGCTCATCCCAACTAAGGAAACGGACAATATTGCAGAAGAAGTTCTCCAAAATTAGGTGCCTACCTCGCTTGTAGGGATGCACGTCCCCTGATTCTTTTCTGATCTTAGAAACAGTGATCTCAGCAGAAGCAAAAAGAACGAATCAGACTAGGATCAGGCAGTTCCTAAACATGTGGATGGAAGAGAAGAACTGTATACCAAAGCAATTATAGAAATTATAGCAGCAAGGACTGAAAGGATACTAAGACGAAACGCCGCTCGATAAGCCGAGAAGCTGGGAAACCTGACTATAGTTGGCGTATCTCTACAAAGATTGTATAACCAAGTATCTTCGCTGTAAGCTAACTACAGGAGTATTTAGAATAGTTTTGTTAAATCATTCTAAAATTAATAAGGTTATTTTTCTCTCTTAAGTTTCTTTCGAAGAGGTTCTGCAACTTCAGAAAATAGATTGCAAATAGCTTGACTAGCATTCTGAACAGGGTCTAGCAAGAGATTTTGCTTCACAGCTACTCGTAATTCTTCCCAAAGAGCAAGTTGAATATAGGGATTAGATACAAGGGGTAAAAGAAAGCTTCCGAAAGAGGCTACCTGAGACCCCGACATTCCCATGGTATCTATAGAGCAAAGCCATTGCCAGTCGGTAAAGCTCAACTTGCTAATCATCTTAAGTTGTGCAAAAGAAAAGCGTTTTTCAACGATGAAATGTAAGAGTTGATCCACTCTTTCTTCAGTAAATTTAGGAGGAGTTTCTTGGGCATAAGGACCAAATACATTGCTTTCATTTTTCTTACAAGCTTGGACCAAGTCTTTTACAATATTGCGCACAAGAGAACTATCCCAATCATGGATGCTTTCATTCATTTCATCATCCACCTGCTTGTATAGATGACATTCTAAAGTTTCTAATTGCTTTTCGGAAATCTCATTAGAGATGGCGTGAACAGCTGTATCAAAAACAGTTTGGGAAGAAGTGTCCTTGTTCAGAGGTCCTAGCCAATAATCTAACCTACTTTCTTCTTTGCCAATTAAAGACAACGTCACATCTTTAGAACCAGATTCTACGAATTGATGCAGCCAATACAAAGGACAATGTTTCAGCATAAGCTCTTCTAATGAAATGAGGGGGAAGCGATAGTTGCTAATGTCTTTAGTTAGGTTCTCCATACCAAAAGCACGAACTTTCTCAAGCAAAGATGGTGATAGGTGATCCTCTAAGGATACTTTATTTTGTGCACATTCTATGATTTTATGTAGTTCTTCAAAAGTGAGTCTTTTTTTGAGAGCGAGATAAAAAATAGAAAGAGGGTAGTGCGTTTCTATCAACTTTAAAAACCCCATAGGGAGGGGTAGGGGGTCTTCTTTACGATATGCTTGGATTAATTCCAGCAAAGATAGGATAAGCAAAGCTAAGGATATAAGACCAAAGACCACGCTTACAAAGCACGCAACCCCAAACGGAAGACAGATAAAAACTATAAAGGCCAAAAAAGCTGTGGAAAAAATTAGAAAAATTCTCAAAAGAATATTTTCTATCAATGAAGTTTTTGAAAAACTTTTGGTGTCATATCTTTGAAAGACAGTTTGTGGAACAACGAGTAACCCACTCATAATCAACACCAGGAACAATTAAGTAATATTTCGCATTTGCTATGCGTAAAGCAAAAGAAACAGAAGGCAGTCTAGATTAACAACTATAAATAGTAAATGCTTTTTATTTTTTCTTTTAGAACGTTTTTCCCTTTCAGAAGAGTCCCTGGCCGTAATAATTTTAATCATACTAGCGTGGAACTTCTTCTAACTTCATTTCGATAGGGATAGCAACTCTGGAACCGTACCGCGGATTCGACTTTAAACTCTTGTGGTTTCTACATGTCATCTATTATACTTTGACTTGTGCAAAGCTAAAGATAACCGCCAGGATCTTCTTGTTAGCAAAAAAATAAGAAATGCAAGCTGTAAGAATATTTTAGAGACTGATCTTTTTCTAAACGATTTTTCTCAATACAGCCTTATGAAGCCATTAATAAAACCAGACGACACCACAGTATATTTTGAAAGAATATAAGCTAGAGAACATTCGTAATTTTTCAATTATAGCGCATATCGATCACGGGAAGTCTACAATTGCTGATCGCCTTTTAGAAAGTACAAGCACAGTAGAAGAGCGGGAAATGCGTGAGCAACTTTTAGATTCTATGGATCTTGAAAGAGAGCGTGGCATTACAATTAAGGCCCATCCTGTGACCATGACCTATGTATATGAAGGAGAAGTTTATCAACTGAATTTAATTGATACACCTGGCCACGTGGACTTTTCCTATGAAGTCTCCCGATCTCTAGCTACATGTGAGGGAGCCTTACTTATTGTGGATGCTGCTCAAGGCGTGCAGGCGCAAAGCCTTGCTAATGTCTACCTTGCTCTCGAGAGAGATCTGGAGATCATTCCTGTATTAAATAAGATTGATCTTCCTGCTGCTGATCCCGTTAGGATTGCCAAACAGATTGAAGATTATATAGGCCTAGATACTACGAACATTGTAGCCTGTTCTGCAAAAACAGGGGTCGGGATCCCAGACATCCTTACAGCAATTATTGAGCTTGTTCCTTCTCCAAAAGCACCTGAAGAAACCGAGCTTAAAGCGCTAGTCTTTGATTCCCATTATGATTCTTACGTTGGAATTATGGTCTATGTACGCATTATTAGTGGTGAATTAAAAAAGGGGGATCGTATTATTTTTATGGCTTCTAAAGGCTCCTCATTTGAAGTATTAGGTATAGGAGCCTTTCTCCCTAAAGCGACGTTTATAGAAGACTCATTACGCCCTGGACAGGTAGGTTTCTTTATTGCTAATCTCAAAAAAGTTAAGGATGTGAAGATCGGCGATACAGTCACTAAAGCAAAGCATCCTGCGAAAACCCCTCTAGAAGGCTTTAAAGAAATCAATCCAGTAGTCTTTGCTGGAATTTATCCTATAGATTCTTCTGATTTTGATACTTTGAAAGATGCTTTAGGAAGACTGCAGCTCAATGATTCTGCTTTAACCGTAGAACAAGAAAGCAGTCACTCTCTAGGTTTTGGTTTTCGTTGTGGTTTCTTAGGTCTTCTTCATCTTGAAATTATCTTTGAAAGAATCATTCGAGAATTTGACTTAGATATTATTGCAACAGCTCCGAGTGTGATCTATAAAGTGATCTTAAAAAATGGGAAGACTCTACATATTGATAACCCCTCAGGATACCCCGATCCTGCGATCATTGAGCATGTCGAAGAACCTTGGGTTCATGTGAATATTATCACTCCTCAAGAATATCTGAGCAATATCATGAGCCTCTGTTTAGATAAACGCGGCGTGTGCATAAAAACCGAGATGTTAGATCAGCACCGCTTGGTTCTTTCTTATGACCTTCCCTTAAATGAAATTGTCTCAGATTTCAATGATAAGTTGAAGTCCGTAACCAAAGGTTACGGATCGTTTGACTACCGTCTTGGAGATTATCGTAAGGGATCGATCATCAAATTAGAGGTCCTGATCAACGAAGAGCCTATAGATGCTTTTTCTTGTTTAGTCCATAGAGACAAAGCAGAATCTCGTGGAAGAAGTATCTGTGAGAAACTTGTTGATGTGATTCCACAACAACTATTCAAGATTCCCATTCAAGCTGCTATTAATAAAAAAGTAATTGCTAGAGAAACTATTCGTGCTCTTTCTAAGAATGTCACAGCAAAGTGTTATGGTGGAGATATTACTAGGAAGCGAAAACTATGGGAAAAGCAAAAGAAAGGGAAAAAACGTATGAAAGAATTTGGGAAAGTTTCCATTCCCAATACAGCGTTTATCGAAGTTCTAAAATTAGATTAACATCAGAGCTTAAACTCAGCAATCTTTGTTAATGATGCGAACGAAATCTCAAGATCGTTTTTATCTTGAGATTTCTTGCATTTACTTGACTCTTTCTGTAATTTTTGTGTGTACCCAATCGGTATGATAGAACTCTCCTCGAGGGCAATCTTTACGTTCATAAGTATGAGCCCCAAAATAATCTCGAAGTCCCTGAGCTAACGACATAGAAGAGTTTGCTGTGCGATAGCCGTCATAGAAGGTAATGGCTGCTGCTAAACATGGAATAGGCAGTCCTGCGCCAATTGCAGTGACTACTGTCCTACGCCATCCCGTCTCAGCGTGGCGTAGTGCTGCACGAAAATATTCTTGGAAGATGAGAGAAGAATCGTTTGGGTTAGCAGCAAATCCCTTATATATAACATCCAAAAATGCGCTTTGAATAATGCAGCCCCCGCGCCATAACAAAGCAATTTCTCCTAAGTGCAATTCCCAATTGTATTCTTCTGAAGCTTCTCCTAAAAGCATGAATCCTTGGGCATAGCTGATGATCTTTGAAGCATACAAAGCATGAAAAATATCTTGAATAAATACTGAGGCATCATGAGGCTTTTGAAAAATTAAGGGAGTTCCTGGATAATCACGAGCAGCTCTCTCACGAACCTCTTTCCAAGAAGAAAGGAAACGAGCAAGAACAGCTTCTATGATTAAAGAGAGGGGCACTCCAGAATTTAAAGCATCGATCGCGGTCCATTTTCCAGTACCCTTTTGACCAACAACATCTAAAATGGTATCAATGACAGGGACTCCATTCGTATCTTTCAAGGCCAAGACTTCAGCAGCAATGCGAATCAGATAACTTTCTAATTCTAGGGTATTCCATTCTTTAAAAATTGTAGCAACGGCAGTTGAAGAAAGTTCTAGAAAATCCCTCAAAATACCGTAGGCTTCACATATCAACTGGATATCTCCGTATTCTATACCGTTATGGACAGCCTTTACATAGTGACCTGCACCGCCAACTCCTACCCAAGAACAGCAGGGACTGCCGTTCACTTGTGCTGCTATTGATTGAAAAATAGGAGCCACTAGTGGCCACGCCTCAGGATTTCCCCCAGGCATAATTGATGGGCCATAACGCGAACCTTCTTCTCCTCCAGAAATCCCCACGCCTAAGAAGAGAATCCCTTTTTCCTGCAATTCTTTACATCGGCGTTCGGAATCTTTAAAATAGCTATTCCCACCATCGATAATCACATCGCCTGATTCTAGCAAAGGCAATAGCAAATGAATGCTTTGATCCACGGGCTGCCCTGCCTGTATCATCAACATTATCTTCCGGGGCCTCTGCAAAGAAGTCACGAAATCTTCGAGCGATTCAAAACCCAAAAGTTCTTTGTGATTCGGATGTTCTTTCAAGAAATCCCGAGTTTTCTCTGGAGTCCGATTATACACAGAGACAGAAAAGCCATGATCTATCATGTTTAAGACAAGATTTTTCCCCATGACAGCTAAGCCTATAAGACCAATATCCGTTTGCAAATCTACCTAACCTCCTTAAACTAGTTTAGATATAGAACAAGTTTTCGCTTTTTACCTTGAGCTAACAACACGTAGTGACCATAAAAGATATCTTTTTCTTCACAAACACTCTGCTCATTAGCAAGGGGCACATTATTAATATATAATCCTTTTTGTTCAATTAGCCTTCGAGCTTCTCCTTTGGATTTACACAGTTCTACAGCAAAAAATACGTCTAACCATTGCTTTCCTAATACCTCAGATTTATCCAATGACACTCCCATACCTCCTACAAATAACTCATGAAAATCTTCTTGGGATAAGGATGAAAGACTCCCTGGATGGATACTACGAGTTACGGAAAGTGCCTCTTGAAGCCCTGGTTCTCCATGAATAGCACGCAGGATATCTTGAGCGACAAACTCCTTTACTGCAATTGGATCGGTCTGTAATTCTCTATCAATATCGTGAATTTTTTCATTGCTCAATAAAGTTAACGTCCTAGCAATTTTAGGGATGTCGCTATCAGGCAAACGGAGCAGGTATTGGTATAGCTCAAAAGGAGAGGTTCGTTCTGGATCGAGCCATACGGTTCCTGATTCTGTTTTTCCTATTTTTTTCCCTTGAGCATTAGTTAATAAAGGATAGGTAAGACCGTAAGCCTGACCTAATCCTTTACGGCGAATGAAATCTATTCCTGAAGTGATATTCCCCCACTGATCGCTACCACCACACTGCAAGATTGTGCGGTAATTTTTAAATAGGTGATAAAAATCGTATGACTGCAGGATTAAATAGCTAAATTCAGTATAGCTAATTCCCTCATCAGACTGCACCCGCTGCCTTATTGTATCTTTTGCGAGCATTTGGCCTAAACGAAAGTGTTTCCCTACATCACGTAAAAAATCAATCAAGGACATCTTCTGCAGCCAGTCTGCATTGTTTACAAGAGTAATACCAGGAAGATATCTCTGCAAACACGCGCTAATCTTTTGACTATTATCTAAAACTTCGTCTGTCTGAAGTAGCGACCTCTCACTATGTTTCCCTGAGGGATCCCCAACCATGCCTGTAGCTCCCCCAACTAGCGCCACAGGAGTCACCCCTAAAGTCGCCAGTCGTTTCAAGAAACAAATCCCAATCCAGTGACCAATGTGCAAAGCTGGTCCGGTAGGATCAAATCCCAAATAACCTGATATAGGTCCCTCTACGGACTCCAAGCCAGAGGAAAAATCTTCAACAATATCTCGCTCTTGTAAGTAGTTTAACCATGATTGCATGAGTGGTGGCACACAGTAAGAATTGCGAAGCTCTATCTTATCGATCCTGAAGCTTATATGCAAGGCACCGCTTATCTAAGAATAAAGAAAAGATTGTACGCTGAGAATAATCCCCTCTCTGGGGTACCATAACTTCTATCTTTTCTAAAGATAAGGTTGCTATGTCTACATCTCCGCTCGGGGTTCCGACTGTTCTAAATACCATTCCCCCAACTACAAAAGCCTTCCCCCTCCTCTCGCCATGTTTGAAAGAATGGCTGCTCAATATTCTTCTTTTGACTCTGGGAGGAATTTGCACGATTGTCGGCTGCATTGTTATGGTGTTGACTAAACAGATTCTTTACGGATTAGTTTGTGTCGTAGGTGGGGTACTCCTAGCTATGGGAATTCTCTTAAAACCTGGGAATTTTATTTATCGAAACGCCGATAACGCTGCACGAAGCTTAAGTAGTGCTTTAGAGTGAATTTGAGAAACGCGAGATTCACTTACTCCGAGGACCTTGCCGATTTCCTTAAGGACAAGCTCTTCATAGTAATACAAGGCCATGACCTTGCGTTCCTTTTCCTCAAGTTCCTGAATTGCATTGGCTAGATATAGAGAAAATTCTTTTTTATCTACAACATCGTAACCTGTCTCCGCCCGTTCATCGGCGATTTTCTCTTGAAGGGTTATACCACATCCAGCATCACTTTGGGAAGGCCACTCTTCATTCAAGGAAACAAGTAGTGCAGGACGAGCTGATACAAACCATCCCGAGAGTTCTTGTTGCGAAATATTGAGATACTCACAAAGTTCAAGATCAGTGGGTTCTTTGCCTAAAGACTGGCGAAGACAGTCCATAGCTCCTGACAACTTATTCGCTTTTTGATGTACACTGCGGGGAACCCAGTCTTGCTTACGCAGATCATCAATAATTGCAGCCTTAATCAAAAATACCGCATACCCTTTAAACCGAGGACTTCTCTCGGGATTATAGCGTTCAACCGCACGCAGTAAGCCTTCAATACCTGAAGCATATAAATCCTCGGTCTTAACGTGAGCAGGCATCCCTGAAATCAAACGATGAACCACACTTTTTACTAAAGGCAAGTAGAACTCGATTAAGCTATCGCGATACTCAATTTGTTGAGTTTCCCAATAGAAGCTCCAAACCTCTGCAATGTTTTGAGTCTGCTGTGTTTTCACAAATTTTTTCTTATGTAGTTATTTATTAGATTAATTTAAAAAAAATTTTTAAACAATACTTACACTAACAAAAAACATAAAAATACTAAGTTTTACCACATATTGAATTAAACTAGGGAACTAAAACCTCGTCCGAAACTATTCCTAAAAAGGAAATTGGGATTTCTTTAGGAAGTTCATTATGAGATAACACCAAAAGATCTGGAAAATGTGGATCGAGCATTTTTTTCATTTCAAACCGTGTTTCACAGCTGGTAACAATAGCTCGGAAATCTTTAAATACTGACTGTTCTAAAAGACTATCTATCTGGCGAATAACGTTCTCTTGCATTGCGGGATTAGACTTTGAATAAGAACTATTTATCAATTCTTCAACATGAAAATCTACGGTGATGACCTCAAGAGTTTGTTTCTGATCCCATAGGCTTCTTCCAATCCAATGCCCCAGAGATTTTCGCACTTTTTCAGCAAGGATCTCCAAGCTATCTCCAGAATTTTGGTATACGGCAACTGCCTCTAGGATCTTTGGAAAGAGCTTAAGCGATACTCTTTCTCTAACAAGTAGACGAGAAAGAACCACAAGCGAGCTTAAGGAGATTTTCTTGGGAATGATTTCCTCAACGGCGATGCCGAATAACCTCTCTGATTCTTGAAGGTACTTTTGGACCGCCTCTCCATTCAGAGCCTCATGAGCTATGTTTCTCAAGAAAGGAAGCAGTGTCTTTACAGTCATTTCATCAAAGTATAAATTCTGGCCGAATAATCGAAGCGAAGGACGTTCTCCCTCACTACGCAGACAATGCAGCTTAGGCAACCTAACTCCTAGATCTTCAAATACTTTGTCAGATGCAATGCGATATACTCGATAGAACTCGGATTCTTGTTCTTTAGGGCACACCCCCTCTACATAAGAGAAAGCGTGTGCTATACAAGAATCTTCTGATGAAAGCTCCTCTTTTCGATATGCCAACCATAAGAGACTTGCAAGCAAAGCTATAGGAAACTTTGGGGAACTTGGAATACAGCATAAAGAAAGGATCAATAGCGCGACAACTCTGAAATGCTGACGCAACTGTTTGTAGTATTCTATTAGACGGTTTAAGAGGCTCTCTTCCTTATCGATTTTACTGATAAGAGTCGCTGCAGCACAGGAAGTAAGCAAAGCAGGAACTTGACTAACTAGAGTATCTCCTAAAACTGTAAACCACATTTCTTCAAGAGGATAACCCGAAGTATAATGAAGACAAGTTACAGAAATCACGTTAACAAGCAAAAGGATACAACTAATAATAGCATCCCCTTTAACAAAACGAAAGACCCCCTCCATGGCAGAAAAGAAATCGCTTTCTTCTACAAGTTCATTTTTTTGTCTTTTGATGGCCTTATACGAAGCTCTTCCAGAAACAAGATCAGCATCTAAAGCCATCTGTTTGGCTGGAAGAGCTTCTAAGACAAATCGAGAACGCACCTCTGCAATTCTTTCAGAACCCTTGGAAATCATCAAAAAGTTCACAAAGAAAAGAAGGAGGCACGCAAATGTTGCTGCCCATAAACTTCCCAAAGAGAAAAAACTTCCTAGAGAAAAAATCATAGGAGAGGCTGTTCCCAATGAGACAATCCGCCGTGTCGAGGCAAGATTTAGTCCCAATCGCAATAGGCAAAGGTACAAGAAAAAAGGAGAAAAGAGCTTCCCTGAACTACTTGAATTTAGATTAAACACCCAGCAGACAGTCAATAAAGATAATGCAAAACTAACACATAATCCAAAATCAAGAAGGATCTGAGGAAGAGGCAAAAAGATTAGTAATAGGATTCCAAGAGGGACAAAGATCATTCCCCCAACACTATCTTTCTTCCCAGACACAAAAACGGCCTCCTAGAAAATCCCTGTTTTTCCCATACTTCCCCTCTCCATATATCTGCAAGTAAAACTCTAGAGAGAAGTTGTGAAGAATCTTTGATCTTGTCGACTATTTCCTACTATGCTAATGTTGTCCTTTTTTATCTGATAATTTTATTTTACGGAGTATAGCGCAGCCTGGTTAGCGCGGTTGCTTTGGGAGCAATAGGTCGGGGGTTCGAATCCCTCTACTCCGAACTTCATTTAATCTACCAGGCAACAAGTAACAGGGAACGGTATGGCTAGGCTAATCATTACCTCTGATGATGAACAACAGGAGTTCGAATTGGAAGACAACAGTGATATCATAGATTCCTGTGAATCGGCGGGCATTCCTTTTGCTTGTACGGAGGGGGTTTGTGGAACCTGTGTTATAGAAGTCCTAGAGGGCCAAGATAATCTTTCCAGTTTTACAGAAGCAGAAAACGATTTTCTAGGAGAACCCGAAGACTCTAACGAACGTCTTGCTTGTCAATGCCGCATCAAAGGTGGCTGTGTAAAAGTTACTTTCTAATCTTAGAAAGTAAAAATTTTAGATTAATACAACACCAATTCAGACGAGTTCTTTCTTAAGTAGCTATAAAACGATTTGCATTTCGGAAAGACTTCTTTTCTTAGCTCCCCTATTTTGAGCGATCTTTTTCATTCTAAAAAAGTTTATAATTAAGCACGGCACGCCTTTTTTTATTTTTAATTAGAAAAGTTAAAATAAAATTTTAATAAAACACAAAGACATTTTAATTACTTAAATATCAACAAAAGAGATATAATTTAAAAGGAAATAAAAAATTAATTTCTTAATTATGACAAAAACCTCAATAACATCTCTAACTACAGATCATTCCCCAGCACAAATTAAAAAAAAATCTTCCCGATATTTTGATAAGATTGAGTCTCAGGTTCTATTTATTACCACAATCTTTGCCGTTCTAGCTACAATAGGTACCCTACTCATTGGAGTCCTTTTAAATATTCCTGTAATCTACTTCCTAACAGGACTTGTATTTGTTACTGCTGTTCTTAGCGCCTTTATGCTTTATAAAAAAACGGTAAAACGCTTAAAAGACAGCACTCATACAGAAGAAGAAAGTATTGAGCCACAACACTTCTTTACCCCCGCATCTTTCTCTTCTATCCCCGTTTTCATGAATTTTTACAAAGAAAATTGGGAAGAAAAATCTGAGGACCTTGAGCTTCTTCCTTCACCTTCCTTGTTACTCACAAACAATCCTTATAAAGTATGGGAAGCTAAAAACTCATTGCTTTCCCTGGTATCCATACAAGGAGGAAATCCAGAGCATCTCTTGATTTCATCTAAGGATACGGGAAAGACCCTATTAATTGAGGAGACTTCCGAGGATTCTTATCCACCTCCCTGTTCAAACGTCACTGCCTCCCCAGAATCCCTCATCAACGAAGCATTCGAGAAGACCACGTTTCAAGTAACTGAAGAACTTCCTACAACAGGAGATTCTGCTACATTCTCATACTGGCAACCCCATCTTCGTGGTCAAGTCTCCCTCCCAAAAATACCGTTCATACCACAAAGAACCTACCAATATTATTACGCGCTCTATGTCACCTATATCCAGACTGCTATTGATAAAAACATCCAACTCATCCAAATCCCTCTATGTAGCTTACGAGAGCACCTCTACCCTAGAGAACTCACTCCAAAATCGAGACAAGAACAATCTTTAGCTATGGTTGGAGCAATACAATATATGGCCAAACTTTATCCAGATTATCCCCTAACTATTGCTTGTGTTGAAAGAACTTGACCCACGTATCTCCAAAAGAAAGTATTGAAGACATAACTTATAGATTTCTATCCAACTAAAATGGATATCCTTAAATAAACAAGAAGGTAATTAGATTACTAAATAAAAAACAATAAAAGATTGTTACTAATCTTTGCATATTTGATAGGTAGGTTATTATGACAAAAATTGCTTTTCATAACCCAACGTCTCCTCATTATCCATGTGAAAAAAAAACAAAAACTACACCCGTAGAAACTGAGGGAAAGTCTTCCTCAATCCGTACACAAATCAAATATATAGTACTTCGGGCACTAGTCTTACTCTTAGGCGCTATTGTCTTGATAGGGGGTATAGCAGGACTTGCCCTTTGGTTTACTAATGCGGTGCCGATAGCACAACCCTATCAACACGAGGGAGTTCTTGTTATTGCAATAATAATTACAGTATTAACCGTGGGACTAATAATGTTGTTAAATTCTTGCTGGAACAGGCTATCCGAAGGTGCGAAAAAAGAAAAAATAACAAAGCAGGCCCCCTCTTGATTTCACTAGAAAAACCGAGTGCTTACTTCTATCTTTTCTTAGGCTTCACAAAAACTAGCTTCTTTCTAGGGGTGACAGAAAAGAGCTAGGGAAAAGAAGAGAGAAGAATTTCTCTATTCTCTCTTGTTCTTAACCATATCCACATAAACGAACAATTCTTTCTATAATTATTAGAAATAATCCCCCTTATCCTTACGCAAGCTTTTGAAATGCTAGATAACCAACTTTTTCAAAAACAGTCCTCCAATAGAACTCTTTAACTTTTCTTAGAAGGCGTTCTCATAAACCCCCAATCGGTCCTAGTATCACCAAATAAAACTATGAGGTCCCTTCAAACCTTGAAAAATTAGCCTAACCATTCAGATATCTGAAAAAAGGGGATTCTGTAGCCTCAGGATCATCTTTGGATTCACCGTGTATAGACGGCGGGAAAAGGTTAGGACAAAATAAAGGTAACCGAAAAGGCGAGTTTGGACACATAGCAAGCAATAACCTAAATACCAAGTCACTTCTGCTTAGGAAAATGACTCCTTTAATAGGAGGCAATCCTTAATTAATAGAATAAAAAGAATTTGTAAAGATTTTATTATAAATCAATAACTAGCACGATTTTTTTATTAAAAAAACAAAAATTAAGGTACAATCTTTCCTCAAATTAATTTAAACGGTTATTTTATGACTAGAATTTCTTCAACCCCAGACGTAGGTTTCGATACATCACAAGCTGTAGACAGCGAAATCCACGCAGAACAACCCAATCGTATAAATAAACAGGGGGTTGCTAAAATAGCGAAAATCGCAATTGCTGTCCTTGCTTTAGCGACAGCCATCGGGTCTGGAATTGTTGCTGTAATCTTTGGTATGCCTCTGCTACTGATAGTAACAGGTGTGGCTTTAATTGTAGCAGCAGTAGCCCTCTACCTTCTTTTCAAGAAAAAGCCGTCCGAAACGCTCCCTGAACCTGGAAAGGATATCCCACCTACTAGAGTTCCAATAACTCCACTTACACCCCCTCTTAATGAAATGCTGAAAAACAACTGGACCCTACTAGGTAGTCTTTCTGAGATAAACGGCTCCTGGATGACCAGAGAGCCTAATCAAAAATATTATGCCTGGCACTACCTAAACTCTAAAACTACCTTGATAGTTACCACAGGAGACATTTCTCAGCCTCGCCTGAAAACCAAAGAGAGAGTCATGATTGTTAACTCAGCTAATAAAGAAATGCTCCCTGGAGGGGGTGGAACCAATGCTGCCCTCTCAAGAGCCACCCATACCACTTGTTGGGAAAATAGCAAAACAGGTGGAGGAAGGATATATCCAAGTCAACCATTATCTGTTTGTGAATGTCGTTCAACACATTGGATCAATCAAGACGGAAGCATGAATGATCCGACGTCAGGAAAACCTCTATTTTTAGCACAACTTCTTGGTCCCAAATATAGTGGAGAATTGAAAGAACATCCTGAAAAAGTAGAAAGCATCGTTAAAGAAGCTTATACGAACTGTCTTAGTGAAGCTCTACTCAGAGATGTAAGTCTTCTCCAAATTCCACTGATTTCTTCTGGTATATATTCACCTGGAGGAAGTCTAGAAATCCCTCCTGTGGACGAAACACAATCAGCTAGTCCTCAATACAAGCTCTATCATATCCACATGCAATGGATAGAAAATGTGAAAAAAGGTCTTCTACAAGCCGTTGAGACATTTGCAACAACGCACAAGGACATTCCAATGAATGTAGTCCTTACAGACTACAACACGCTATTAATAACCCCGCCTAACTAAATAGCGAACAAATGCAACCCTAAGAATTAGTTTTTATTGATTCTTAGGGAAAGCAAGGAACAGAACCTAAAGAAACATCAACCAAAAACCTAAGCAAAAAGCCTCTTAGCTCCTAGTATGAAGCACGATTATAAGACCGCACTAAAGGCCTATTTCAACTGCTTTAAGGAAACTCTCTGTAATAGAACAGGATGGCACTGGGATAACTCTTCTGAAGTATATTCACTCATAGCAGTGTAGAACGATAACTCATAACAAAGAAAAATATAATAGTCCTGTAAGTAAGCTCATCTCAACTGTCTAGATCAAATCAAACGACGTAAAGCAACAGTACGACAGCTTTCCCTGCTTTCCTCCCATTTCAATGTCCCTCCAAAAGAGCGAAAGGGACTTGAGTCTACGACAACAATGGATTGATGGTATGAAGTTAGCTTTAATAGACCCTCTCCAGACATTTGAATCAGAAGCAAATGGATCATAATTCCGATAACTCTTTCTAAACCCCCTGCCATCCCAATTCCCTTTTTAAGAAAAAAAGCGGAATTTCTCCTATGAAAAGAAAATTTTCTTTTAAAAAATAGTAAGCTTTCTCTCTTTGGAAAACCTAAAACTGTTATAAAATTTTTTAAAAAATCTTTTCTAACTTCTTAAATCACGGTATACTCGTCCTAGTAAATCTAAAAGCAACTCCCATCAATGATCGGGGGCTTTTAGGAAATAAGGAAAATTCTAACCAAAAGATCATACTAGTGTCCCCTGTTCCCCTACCCACAAGCCCCCGCCCCTCCTCTGGAAATCTAGAATCTATGCAACTCATTTCCAAATCACTGGAAGAAAAGCGTCGAAACAAAACTATTAAGACGATTCAATGCTTAGTTAAAATCCTGGTTGCAATTCTAGCGATAGAAGTTGCAGGAACAATTGCGGCTTTCTTCATTTCTGGGACACCTGCCATCTGCTTGATTATCCTAGGAGGTCTTGTTCTTGCAACAGTGCTCTGTGTGATTCTTCTTTCTATAAAGATTGCCCTTTTAACCAAACCTCAAGCAAAAGACGCTGAACAGCAAGTCAAACGCAAACTTTCCTCTCAAAAAGCTAATTAGAAAAACAGCGTATTGTTTTCACTAACTGACACTAAAATATTTTATTCTTCCACAAGCAACCCCTAAAATAAGAATCTATAAAATTCTATTTTTAATAATAAATAGAAATTCATTCATAACATAAAAAAGAATTAATTATAAAATTAATTTGCTTTACAAAAAAAATCAGGAGTTAGTTATGCCTTCTCCTACTCCAGAGGTTCCTCCTCCAGTTAAAAAAACGTTATTCCAAGAATTCAAAGCACAGTTCCGTGCTTCAGGATTATGTACAAAAATTGCCTTCGTGGTCTCTGCCACTCTTTCCGTCCTCAATGGCCTTGCTTCTGGGAGTGCTGCTATAGCCCTCATCTTTATAGCATCGTCTGTCGGTGCCTATTTTACAATTGTAGGACCTTTAATCTTACTTACTCTCGTCCTTTTCGCTGTACTTATAGTCTCTTTGTACAAAATAACAATGGCAAATCCTTCTACGACAAACTCCATTCCAAATTAGGAAAAAAGAAACAGGTTCCCGAAACTCCACAGTCTCAGGAACTCTGTAAAGCAGTTGCAATGATGCGTATGATCACGGGATCGATTCCCGTAAACCTCTTTTCCATTGTCAGTGTTATCCTTCATAGTTGTAGCTCTTGCCGCGCTTGTTTGCTCCCCACCAAATAAAAAATGCGTAAATAAAGAAACTGTATAGAAAAGGTCTTGTCCCTAAAGAATGGGTGTTGCACAAACGCAAAATCCTTTCACTTCTTCCTTAAGAATATAGTGGCAAGAGTTCAACCTTCAAGCAGCACTGCTTATATAAAATTACAGTCATGGCCATGAGAAGATCGGTGAAAAATACCCGAGGTCTTCGTACATCTCAGGCTTTTCCTCTCTTACTCGTCTTAAAGTTAATAAATTTTATAAATATAGAAATCCCTTACAAGCTTTATGAGCTTCAACAAAATTACTCTGGCTTTTATAATTCATAGGACTCTGATAATTTTGGAATTTTTATGACATTCACTATCTCTGGCATTAATTCTTCACGACGCAAAACCCATGCCGTAAAAATAGGTCACCTATACATAGGTAGTGATCACTCAATAAAAACACAATCTATGACGACTACGGCAACCACAGACGTTGAAGCTACAGTAGAGCAAATTTGTGCCCTAGCAGAACATAATTGCGATATTGCCAGGGTTACCGTGCAAGGAATCAAAGAAGCCCAAGCAGTTGAAAAAATTAAAGAGCGGCTGGTTGCTTTGGGATTGGAAATCCCCCTGGTTGCAGATATCCACTTCTTCCCGCAAGCAGCTATGTTAGTTGCTGATTTTGCTGACAAGGTTCGCATCAACCCAGGCAACTATGTAGATAAGCGTAATATGTTCAAGGGGACGAAGATCTATACAGAAGCAAGCTATGCTCAAAGTCTTTTACGACTTGAAGAGAAGTTTGCTCCTTTAGTAGAGAAATGTAAAAGACTTGGCAAGGCCATGCGCATTGGGGTGAACCACGGGTCACTTTCAGAAAGAATCATGCAAAAATATGGCGACACCATCGAAGGGATGGTAGCCTCGGCAATTGAATATATTGCTATATGTGAAAGGATGGATTATAGAGATGTCGTCTTCTCAATGAAATCCAGCAACCCTAAGGTCATGGTAGCTGCATACCGCCAACTCGCTAAAGACTTAGATGCTAGAGGCTGGCACTATCCCCTGCACCTAGGGGTCACGGAAGCTGGGATGGGGATGGACGGCATCATAAAATCCGCGGTGGGGATCGGCACTCTTCTTGCCGAGGGTCTCGGCGACACGATACGCTGCTCTCTAACAGGTTGTCCTACTACAGAAATTTCTGTTTGCGATAGCTTACTACGCCAAACTAAAATCTACCTAGACCTTCCAGAAAAGAAAAATCCCTTCTCCCTAACACATTCCCAAAGCTTTGTTGCTGCCGCAGAGAAGGCGACTAAAACAACACTGTGGGGGGACGTTTACGGGGTTTTTTTGAAACTTTATTCTCATCACCTTACCGACTTTACTCCAGAACAACTCTTAGAACAACTAGGAGTGAATCCGATAACAAAAGAAAAATCATTCACAACCCCTGAAGGGGTCGTCGTCCCTCCTGAGTTGAAAGAGGCCCCTATTACAGATATACTTCGAGAATACTTTTTAGTTTTTCATCACTATCAAGTACCTTGCCTATATGAGCACAATGAGGAGATTTGGAATAGCTCTGCTGTTCATAATGCTCCATTTGTGCATTTCCATGCTTCAGACCCTTTCATTCATACCTGCCGAGATTTCTTTGAGAAAGAAGGACATCAAGGGAAACCCACGAAGCTAGTATTTTCAAGGGACTTTGACAACGAAGAAGAAGCTGCTATTTCGATAGGGATAGAGTTTGGAGCTTTGCTCCTTGATGGTCTAGGAGAGGCTGTTGTTCTTGACCTACCTAACATTTCCTTAGCAGCGGCTCGAGAAATTGCCTTTGGAACTCTACAAAGTGCAGGGGTTCGCCTTGTAAAAACAGAGTATATCTCCTGTCCTATGTGTGGTCGAACCCTCTTCGATCTGGAAGAGGTGACACTACGTATTCGAGAAAAAACTAAACACCTACCAGGACTTAAGATCGCTATCATGGGCTGTATCGTTAATGGCCCTGGAGAAATGGCTGACGCGGATTTTGGATTCGTAGGTTCCAAACCAGGGATGATCGATCTTTATGTAAAACATACCTGTGTAAAAGCCCACATACCTATGGAAGATGCTGAGGAAGAATTGATTCGACTTTTACAAGAACATGGAGTATGGAAAGACCCAGACTCAACAAGGTTTAAAGCATGACACTTGCCTTCCACGGACACCCTTTGAACTATTGGACTTTCGAAGAGCTCAATGGATTCCCTATACGCCACGGAATCTTTTCAAAACAACAGGACGAAGAAGGGACTGTCTTTGCAGCACAGAATCCTGAGATTGCCAAAGCTCTACGATCTCAAAATTATTGCGACCTCCACCAACGCCACGGTACTTCCATACATGCTGTTACCCCCACATCTCCCCACTATCAACCTGCAGATGGACTGTGCACCCAATCCCCACTTCTATCCCTCCACATCCGCCATTCCGATTGTCAGGCGGCTATCTTCTATGATCGAGAACACCATGCTATTGCAAATGTGCACAGCGGCTGGCGAGGACTCCTTGGCAACATCTATGCTGTCACAGTGGGCACCATGAAGAAACTGTTTCACACTAAAACGCAAGATCTTTTTGTAGCTATCGGCCCTTCAATCGGCCCAGATTTTGCCATCTACCCTGATTATGCGACATTGTTTCCTCGTAGCTTTCTTCCCTTTATGAACCCAAAAAACCATTTTGACCTGCGGGCTATTGCTCAAAAGCAACTGAGTAATCTAGGGATCCCTAAAGACCATATCTTTATTTCTAACCTATGTACATACTCGGAACACGAAGCCTTTTTTTCTTCAAGGTACCGCTCCCACCACCCTGATCCTAAGCTCGATGGCCAAAACTCAAAAAGTAAAAACAATGTAACCGCGGTACTTCTCCTCCCCAGAGAGTAAAGAAATCAAGCCAGAAACCTCTGTTTCTCCTTAAACCTATCAAAGACTCTGTTGCTTAAAAGAATACCACGATAAATCCTAACTCTCTTATACTGAGCTTATTTTCTTGACAAAAAAAACTTTACAAGCTACCTTCTTTGGGGAAAATGCTAGTCGAAAGGTTTTTTATGAAATTAGGCGCCCCGTTCAGTCATAAAACTCAGGCAGCAGAGATCCCTAGACAAACTAAGAATATTGAGTCTACAAAGACGCAGCCTTCTCAGCCCTCATCCAAAAATAAAGGTGCGACCGCTCTTCTAATTGCGTCTGCTGTTCTCCATGTACTCTTTGTTGGTTTAATGTTAGCCGCTGGGATCACGTTCATCACTTTGATAGCTTTAGGCTCACCCTTAATACAGTCCTTTGCTATTGCAGGCATTATTACACTAGTAGGAGCATTCATAGGGATCGTGCTTCTGATCCTTACCCTGTTTCCTCAAAAAGAACGGTCCGTTTTTCGGGGTTTTCTTATTCCACCAATACTAATCCCAGTAACTACAGTCCCACCGACAAGCTATGGCATTCCCAAACGCGAAACACTGTACTCATATAATACTAAACTAGGCTTATTAAATAACTGTTCACTATCTTTGAAAGAACTTCCTCCGAAAGCACAACTTCCTAAGGGCACTAAAATTACAAATGGTGCTTCTATTGAAGTTCACTGTTTAAAGGAAAATGAGCAATTTAAAATCATCACAGCTAAAGCACCTAATCTCCCAGACATTACTGAAAACGGGGTGCGCGTACCCTTTCTATTCCTCCTTCCCCCAGAAACTTCACACTGGCAAGAGGAGAAGGCTGTTTCGACTCCCCTAAAGGAGCTGCAAGAGTTCTTAGGAAAAGATCAATGGTTAACAATGAAAGCTAAAATGGACTCTAGAAAACAAGCAGGCCAATGGGCATTTTTCTCTTACAATTCTTCTGAAGTAGTTTTAGCATGGACTCCTTGGGGTTGTTATGACAAGGATGTAGCAGCATTTTTACAAAGAAAACATCGGTCTAATTTAAGCTTTGATTCTGCTGAAACTTCTTACTTTACAGACTCAGAGAACTTCTTGGAAGAGCTGTTTGTGGATCTCATAGAGAGCGGTATTCGCAGGATTCATCTTCACGGAGTAGAAGTTTTCTCCCCCCTCAATCATGCTGGACAACCTCATTTTACACAGAACACATTCTTGCCCACGAAGCTGCTTAGAGCCCTGAATTCGGCCTCACAAAAAGCCACTAGGCAACCAGATTCCCGATTTACATTGTTCCTTACTCAAGAGGATCGCAATCCTCTACATGATGAAAAGAAGGGAAATTAAACGTCTGTTTCTGAACTCTAAAGGGGCTTTCACGAAAGTGAAAAAAATTATAAATCAAGTAATAATTCGGGATTCTCAATACATTCTTTCACTTTGATTAAAAAAGTAACAGCCTCTTTCCCATCAATAAGGCGATGGTCATAGCTTAAAGCGACATACATCATGTCCGCAATGATAATTTCGTTATCAAGAACAACGGGACGCTTTTCTACCTTATGCATTCCCAGAATCCCCACTTGCGGGGGATTGATAATTGGCGTCGAAAGTAGAGATCCGTATACGCCTCCATTTGTAATTGTGAAACTTCCTCCTTCAAGTTCCCCTATGGAAAGCTGACCTTCACGAGCCCGCAAGGCAAGATCTGCGAGCCTCTGCTCAATCTCCCCACTAGAAAGCGTATCACAATCACGGACAACAGGAACCACAAGTCCTCGATCCGTACCTACAGCAAGAGAGATGTCATAATAGTCACGATAGACAATCTCCTCGCCATCAATATAGGCATTCATTCGTGGACACACCTTCAAAGCCTCCAAGACAGCTTTCACGAAGAAAGACATAAACCCTAACTTGACTCCATATCGAGAGGTAAACTCTTCTTGCTTTTCCTTGCGCAAATTAAGGAGAGGAGTCATATGGACTTCATTGAATGTCGTGAGCATCGCAGATTCATGTAGGGCCGACAAAAGGCGACGGGAAATTGTCTTGCGGATAGAAGTCATCCGTTCTCGAGTTTCTCCTCTATCTCTTTCTGAAGGACCTTTTGATGCTTTTTTAATCTGATCACGAAAAGGAACAAAGGTTTTATTCTTAGGAGGAGACTGGCATACTTCAGACTGAGGAAAGCAAATGATTTCAGCTTCTATAGTCTCTTTAGATCGAAAATCTACAGAGTCTGCTCCTTCACTAGCAGTCTCTATTTTTCCCACTAAACCACCCACAGCAACAACATCCCCTTCGGCAACCTCCCAAAGAATTCTTCCCGATGCTGGAGCATAAATTAGCTGATTTACCTTATCACTTTCAATTTCTAGTAAGCCCTGATTTTCTTCAACAAGACTACCCTCTGAGACTAACAAAGAGGCTATCGTTACCTCGCTGATCGACTCTGCAATATTAGGAATGCGTACTTCTGTAGTCATAATTTACCTTAAAGAAAACAGGGTTTCCATACATGTGACCAGCTCTTGACGACTCAGCTTCGCTGATCCAGAAGCTGTCGAACTACTCCGAGGACGTCCTATGTATATCAGTTTTTCAGGAAGAATATCCTGTAATGCCATAAACATATAGTCATAGGCTCCCATATTCTTGGGTTCTTCTTGTAGCCAAACAAAATGTTTCAGATGAGAATACTTATCAATAAACTTTACCAAATCCTCAAGAGCTAAAGGATACAAGCTCTCTATACGTAAGCAAGAAAAATTATCACGATGTTCTTTAGGAAGCATTTCTAAATAGTCATAGTAAATCTTTCCTGAGCATAATACCAAAACAGTTGCATCATAATTAGGATCGGCATCTTCGAGAATAGCGCGAAATCCACCAGGCTCTGAAAATTCCTCTAAACTACTAACACATTGTGGATGTCTCAATAGCAACTTAGGGGTAAAAATCACCAAAGGCAAAGAAAGATCTCGTTTGGTATGCTCTCTAAGAATCCTAAAGTATTGCACAGGAGTGGAGGGCAATACTACTTGAAAATTCCAATTTGCTGCCAATTGCAAATAACGTTCTATACGAGATGAAGAGTGCTCAGGCCCCTGCCCCTCATACCCATGAGGAAGAAGAAGAACCACGTCAGAGTGCAAATCCCATTTTTGGATCCCCGAAGAGATATATTGATCGAAAATAATTTGTGCGCCGTTAGCAAAATCACCGAACTGCGCTTCCCATAACACTAGAGTCTTCAATGCCTGTTGAGCATAGCCATACTCAAATCCTAAAACTGCGTACTCAGAAAGCGGAGAGTTGTACATTTCCACAGCGCCCTGTTCTACAGAAAGGTGGTGTAATGGAGAGTAGGTATCTCCAGTAACAGTGTCACTCCAAACCAAATGTCGTTGACTAAATGTCCCACGAATAGAATCTTGACCTGAGAGCCTAAGGTTATATCTTTCGATTAATAACGAAGCAAATGCCAACTCTTCAGCCATTGCCCAGTCATAACCAATCAAACCTTGAGCCATTTTAATTCTTTTTTCCAAAAGAGTCTTAATTTTAGGATGAGGATTAAAATTTTCAGGAAGACTGCAAAGACGTGAACTCATATGAAAGACAGTATCACGATCTAAAGAAACATCGAAATCGTGCAAAATAAGCTCACCGTTATTTAAGCGATCACAATGACGACAATCTTTTTTAGGAAAGGGTTCTGGCTCCTTCTCTTTCAATATCTGAAATTCATTGTTGAGGCTACCTTGCACCTCTTTTTCAATAGAGGCTAAAGTCTCTTCAGAAATATCAGCACTATGGCCTTCAAGGAGAGATTGCCTAAAAAGTTCCCGTATGCTCTTTTTTTTCTTAATTTGATCATAGAGCAAAGGAGCCGTTACTGAAGGATCATCACTCTCATTATGTCCATACTTGCGATAACAACAGAGATCTATAATCACATCACAACTAAACCTCTCACGAACTTGCAAAGCGTACTCTATAGCTTCTATGCAAGCAAGGACGTCCTCACTATTGACTCGAAATACAGGAATTCCTAGCATTTTAGCAATGTCAGTACAATACGGGGTTGACCTTGACTCTCGTGGCACTGCTGTAAAACCTATGTAGTTATTCACAACAATATGAAGTGTCCCTTCAGTAGAATACCCTGGTATACGACTCAGCTGCAGAGTTTCATAAACAACTCCCTGACCAGAAAATGCTGCATCTCCATGAACTAGAATTGCTAAGCTGCTTTGCTCTTTACCAGCTGCTCCTTGGTGTTGCAACGCAGCAACTACCCCCTCTACAACAGGATCTACAGATTCGAGATGACTGGCATTTGGCAACATAACAAAGGTGGTCTCACTATGTTCCCGATGGGACTTTAGCACATAACCTTTATGGTACTTCACGTCCCCGACACTCTCCAAACCACGAGCTGCAGGGTCGTCTTCAAACTCCATAAAAACATAGCGATAGGGCTTGCCAAGCACATTAGTTAATACATTCAAACGCCCTCGATGAGCCATGCCCAAGACGTAGTTAGAAATTCCCAATGCTGATCCATAATGAGCAAGATGTTCCAACATAGGAACTAGGGTCTCTCCGCCCTCTAAAGAAAAACGCTTTTGACCCGTAAATTTTATCTGTAAGAATTCTTCAAAAAACGTTGCCTTACATAAGTCTTTATAAGAACGAAGGAGCTGTTGCGCGGAGCGTTCTACTTTGGGTTTCTCCATAAGATTCCAAACAAACTCCTGCAACTCGGGAATACATGTTAGGGTTTCTACAGTAAGATTTCCACAATAGCATTTTTTCAAAGCTTGGATCAGCTCACGTACAGAGACCTGAGCCTTAGGAAAAAGACCAGAAGAAGGCACCTGTTCATCCAGACCAATTTTAGCGATCTTTTCGCGAATTAGTGGAGAATCGGTGGTTGGAGAAAGGGGCGAAATTTGACTTTGCAAGTATCCATAGTAACGATACATCCTGCATAGAAATTGTGATTTCTGTTCTTGAAGCATAGCAATAGACTCGTTCCCAGAAAGCTTGGTAATCGCTTCTGATGAAGATTCTGCTTGCCCTAGCTGATACCCCTCAAAAAAATACTTCCAGGAGGGATCAAGAGTCTCATGATTCATAAATCTCTGATACATAGACTCTATCCAATCCATATCCGAAGAATATACTTGCCCCGCAAACTCGGAATCCATAAAATAATTAAGCTCAATAAATGCAATCTAAATGTCTGCTTCATAGCAAATTTTTATTTTTCAAAAAAAAAAATCTTTGTTTTTTTTCTACAGTTGAAAAAAACAAAAAAATGCTATACACCTGCTCTCGGAATACAGGATGGGAACCCTTGGATGAAAAGCGAACGTCTTAAAAAACTTGAATCAGAACTTCATGACCTTACGCAATGGATGCAGTTAGGTTTAGTGCCAAAAAAAGAAATTAGTAGGCACCAAGAAGAAATCCGAATCTTAGAACATAAAATTTACGAAGAAAAAGAACGACTACAGCTCCTAAAAGAAAATGGAGAGATTGAAGAGTACGTCACACCACGACGTAGTCCCGCAAAGACTGTCTATCCCGACGGTCCTAGTATGTCTGATATCGAATTTGTAGAACCCACAGAAACAGAAATCGATATTGACCCAGGAGAAACTGTCGAGCTAGAACTCACTGATGAAGGACGTGAAGATGGAGCAGTAGAAATCGACTATTCCCATGAAGACGACGAAGACCCCTTCAGTGATCGCAATCGCTGGAGACGAGGTGGTATCATCGATCCTGATGCCAATGAATGGTAAGATTCCCTTAGCTCTTTATATTCATATTCCCTTCTGCACAAAAAAATGTCGCTACTGTAGTTTTTATACAATTCCCTACAAAGACGAGTTGATATCGTTGTATTGTACTGCTGTGATTCAAGAGGGGATAAAAAAGCTATCTGCAATCCAAGACTCTCATTTCGTGGATACTGTGTTTTTTGGAGGAGGGACGCCTTCATTGGTTTCTCCTCTTTATCTCAAGCGCATCCTCAAAGAGCTAGGACCCGATGCCCAGGAAATCACTTTAGAGGCTAACCCTGAAAATTTAACTACAAGCTACCTAAGTGAACTGCAAGAAACTCCGATAAATAGAATTAGTATTGGCGTACAAACCTTTGATGACGCTATCCTACAACTCCTTGGCAGAACACATTCTTCATCTTCGACAATCACGGCACTACAAGGATGCCAGAATTATGGCTTTCGTAATCTTTCCATAGACCTGATCTATGGACTGCCAACACAGTCCTTAGAGATATTCCTAAGTGACCTAAATCAAGCTCTTACTCTCCCAATTACGCATATTTCTCTATATAATCTCACTATAGATCCCCACACCTCTTTCTATAAACATCGCAGAACCCTAGTCCCTACGATTGCTAAAGAAGAGATTCTAGCCGAGATGAGCCTTCTAGCCGAAGATCTCTTAATCGCTAAAGGGTTTCAACACTACGAACTTGCTTCATATGCTAAGCCAGGTTACATTGCGAAACACAACCTCCATTACTGGACAGATCGCCCTTTCTTAGGCTTAGGGGTTTCAGCCTCGCAATACCTTCACGGAGAACGGTCTAAAAATTATAGCCGCATTTCTCAATATCTACGTGCTGTACGTAGGAATCTCCCCACTCAAGAGACTTCAGAAATTCTTCCAGAAAAAGAAAAAATCAAAGAAGCCCTTGCCCTACGCCTTCGCCTCATCGAGGGGGCAGACCAAAAGCATTTCCCTCCTAAGCTTATTTCAATGCTCACGCAACATGTAGAATTGCAACACCTATTCAGTTCCGATGGACAATTTCTCTCCCTAAATAAACGCGGTCGACTCTTCCACGACACTATAGCAGAAGAAATTATGGGGTATTCCTTCTAATCCCTTAGAAAGGCTCAAATTTGGACTCGCTCTCTTTTCTACACGAGCAGACCTATCGTCTACACCAAGAAACCTCCTAAATATAGGCTAGCGACGACGACGCCTACAATGGTGTAACACTGATCGCAAAAGGAACCAAATATTAACGAATAAAACGAATGAAGTTATGATGAAGTTCATTGTTAGGCTCACCGCTAATACATCGCCAGTCTGCCAGTTTTGCTGAGCAGTTTTATTCTGTAAATCATAAACACTAGATACATTTGAACGTGTTAGAAGACGTGGAACTTGCAGGCCAACCTGGTTAAGAACCATGATGGATAAAGGAAAATAAATGTTGTATACAGAGTAGGCAAACCCTAATGCAAACGCTATAGCTTCCATCTCAATAACCCGCACCCTTCCTACAGGAAGGGTGTTTCCCGTGGCTTGTCGATAGGCAAATTGTTGTATACGATTTCTAAGAGGTCGCCCGCTCCAGCGAAGGCATTCCATAAAAATAAGACTTCCTACAACTGTAGACGCTGAAACGAAAACTCCTTGTAAGATTGGGAAAGGCATCCATAGTCTACGCAAGAGGTTAAAGTAATCAAAAACAAGAACTAATACACTCGGTACATATAAAGCTTGTGCAAAGATTCGTCCAGCACGAACTCTTTCTCTAAGCTGAGGATAATTTGTAATGAGCAAGAAAAAATAACGAACAGCACAAGTAGTGTGCATAAGAATTAAAGAATAACAAATCTGCAAATCCAGATTGTAATGCACAGAGGCCAGTACCCATTCTTGAAGGAGCCCTGAAATTCTACTAATTGCAAAAAGAGCAGCTAAAGCTATATCAGGACAGTTTTGAGGATAAGGATTGATCTCACGATCTGCTGAAGTCGGCCCTTCATCTAACCATGCTGCAAGTCTTTCCATAGCACGACTGTCACTAGGATTAATGACAACAGCCATATTACTACTAGATCCTTGAGGCGGTAACATTGGGGAGCTTACAGAGCCAGCTCCCTCATCCCCAGCATTCCTAACTCTCTCCCTAAGCAAGCATCGTTCTCCAAAACGCAAAGCCCAATTAAAAGTAGGACAACGGACAGAAGGGCAAAAAACACCCTCAAGACCTGAAGAATAAGGAAGAGTTGAGGTGTTTACAGCATAAGCTCCCAGAGAATCAAAAGAGGAGACATAATCTCCTGAAACACGGTAATTCTGTACCCTATAGTCGCCTTGAATAAAGACTGAAGGGGAAATCCCTAAAATCATAATGCGATCGGAATATTGCGTACTCTCTAACATTCTCTGTATATAAGAACCTCCATCACCATAGAAAATTATGAGAATATCCCTATCTTGATTTTGAGGATGAGAGAAAAACTGTTCCACAACCGTCGAGAGCCCGTGACACAAAGGATGATCGCTACCAGGTGAAGTACGGCGAAGGCAGGGCAGCCAAAACATGCCGCTTCCATTGTTATACATGAGTCGAACAGCTTCATTTCTCAAACCGCTGATATGCATAGCTTCAGATATAGCTTCTTGCTGAGTTTGCCAACTTCCATTTATATAGACAGTACTCACCAGCGAGTCTTCAAAAGTAGTGTCATCATTATTGTCTCCAGCGATGCAAACCACTTCATAAAACTCTGGAGAAGGCGAAGGACTTCTGGGACCGCCTTCTATGAACATTGAGATTTCTTCAGCCAAAGACCCCGCTGATGAGCTATCAGAAGAAGGAGGAGATATTGTGATTAGAGGTATGCTGGTGTTAGAAGGGTCTGGGGGGGGGGGGTAGAAGTTT